>SAAR01000826.1 GCA_009916335.1 Erysipelotrichia bacterium
ATGCGCTGTGCTACTACTGTGAAGATGGCCTGGCAGAGCCTGATAACAACGCTGCCGAACGAGCCCTTCGTGCCGTCTGTCTTGGGAAAAAGAATTTGGTAATGATACCAACTTGTTGATTTCGTATTTTCACTGACACTAGGATTATCCTGATGTTACAAGGATTGAATGACTACAGATTAAAATAGTTATCAACAAGTTGACAGCATTACCGGATTTAGCCCTGACATTATTTTAAAGAGTGGCTTTTCAGTTGAAAATCATTCTTTAAATTTTTTCAACATACTAGATAAATTAAGACAAAAGGCAGAAAATGGATTAAAAATATCCATGAATGACCTTATCTCACAGTTTGAAGGCGCCGAGGAATTTGATGCCATTCATTTTATAGGCGGTGGCTATATTAATTCACTTTGGCCTAGCAACTATGCCTTACTAGGCATAGCTTACATTTATTCAAAAATCCATAAAAAACCTATTTATGCCACAGGCCTTGGACTATACCCATACGAAGAAAATGAAAGTTTAACTAGCCTTTTTAATAGCCTGGACATAATAGATGTAAGAGACGAAAAATCAAAAAGTTTAATTCCATCAGCTTCTTTTACAGGAGATGACGCCCTCTTGGCCTTAAACGAACCCAGCATGCTGGTTAAAAATGACGACTCTCCTGCATTAATATTATCATTACAAAGTCATCTATTTGAAGGACAGTCTTTGATAGAAAAAATCTTCACCGATGGAACATTCAAAGAACTAAAAAACAAAAAAATAAAAAAAATAATTATAATCGAAGCAGCACCAGAAGATAACATCCCCTTTTCAAGGGAAACATTTAACAACACCTTAGCAAATGGAATAGAAATAGAATTCGTGACAGGAAATGAAATTTTAAGACGCGGCATACCATTTAACTCAAGGAGCTTTGTCATATCTTCTAGATATCATATCAACTTAATTTATTCAATGCTCAACGTTAGTGGAATAGCTGTATACCAAAATGAATATTATAGAAACAAGCATAAATCAGTAACAGAAATGGGAGGGGCGTGGTCAATATTAAACCATGATAAACTCAGTGAAGCCCTTGATCACTGGCTCCCCCTAGATTCAGAAAATTACACATCGCCAACAACATGATAAATAAGGCGAAGGAGAAGAAAGAGTTATTCAATAAAATAATTGCTAATGCACAAAATAAAGATAAAAAAAGCATCTCTTTAGAAAGTGCATTAGCAGTAATCAATAAATTTATTACCAAATAACCACTATGAAACCTTAGCGGCTGGCCAGCTTAAGTCTATCTAGCCAGCCATCATCTAACTCATACCTCTTATATCTTTCACTAATTCCAGAAATAGATTTATTTAAATAATCATTTTTTAAA
>SAAR01000173.1 GCA_009916335.1 Erysipelotrichia bacterium
TATTAGAAATCAAGATTGCTCTGCAAAACCCTTATAACAAAAGAGATATGGCGTTGGGACTATGGGTAAATGGAATGTATGGGCTTTTAAATGAGCACAGCATGGTTTCGTTTGCAGTAACGCTAGGTTCGTTTTATGTTATAATTAGGGCAAATAAGAAAATAAGGAGGATGAAAAGATGAGTATCGGTCAAATTGTTGTACTTAGTATCACCCTTGTTCTTGTTGTAATGACATACTTGGATGATAAAAAAGACAAAAAGCACAAACCTACACATTAAGCGAAAAGGTAAGATTATCTGATACCTTTTTGCATTTCTTCCCAAAAAAAACAAAACAATCATAAAACTGTACAAATGTTGCCTTTAACATTATGTTAAAACCATAAAGCACGTCCATACAGTTTTTACACAACGGCATTGGCCGACAAATTAGTCGGCTCCTTGCCACTCCTTTGTCGGTATTACATGTAAAATCACAGAGGAGACAAAGATGGAAGATTTAGAAGAACTTGATACGAACATTGAAGACGAAGAATACTTCGACGACGATGAAAACGACGAGGACTTTGATGAAGATGATGATTGCGAAGAAGAAGAGTGTCGTTTGCCAAAATATGCAAAACCCAAAAAGGTCTCATTAACGAGCCTAGCAGGTTTAAAAAAGCACTTTGACGAGGTTTTGCTTGAACGTACAGAGTTTTGTAATGTTCTTACCCTTAGAGATAAGGCAAATAGGAACAATTACGATTACATTGTATGGCTTCAAGTCAAAATTCCTTTCAAAGGGCATAATTCACACGCAGGTGAATCTGACGAACAATATATCGAGGGGGTTTGTAAAAATATCCTTGATTGGGTGGATTTGCTCAAAACCTTTGATAAGACGGAAAGCAAGCAATTGTCATTGTTTGACGATGGCTCGGAAGATGTATTAGAAAAAGTTCCTGAAATGCCAAAAAGTGGAGAAGAAAGAAGCTGGAGTAAATACCATAATGAATGCGAACGCATTAAAAAGAACAATTTGAAAAAGAAATACACTTTTTTTGAATTGTGCAGTATCGCAAACTCTTGGCACTCATACAACGATCCAAGTGTCGTTCAAAGCTGGATTAATAAGCTTCCTAAATCAAATGCTGAAATGATTGAACTTGTGAAAGATGCAATTATTAAAGGCACTTCATCCGAAGAAGGTCATGGAAGATTCGAGGATTTCTGGTGGGATGATGAATGTAAGTGGATGACTAGAGATGGTGCGCTAAGTGATTTTGAAATAATTGCTAGAGCAAAAGGTCTTATTAGGCTTTATCTAGTTCCATATACCAGATATTCTTATGTTTATACTGACAATTCATTCTCTTCATGGGAATATGAAGCTAAAACAGATTACCGTTTTTGGTTTGATGGAAAAAAAATACAAGGGATGTCTTGGTTAAAAACTGATGATATACCTGAGTATGAACTTTATGATCATGAATTTATTGCATGGCTACGAAATTACTTCAAAATTCCATACAAAGACGTTATCAGTGATGATGATATCTTACGTGAGAATTTGAAAGGTCTTTTTCAACGTGCATTTAATAAGGATGAACACTCTAAATTTGATGCATTAGAAGAGATCGGTAAAGCAAAAAACGTCAATGAGTTTAAAACGAAAGCGCTTGCACATGCTAAGTTAGGTAATGGCGGTGGTTCTGGATTCTCAATTGATGGCTTTACTGGTTCATTTGACCTGTTTCAAGGTAGAGAAGGGCATGTTTTAACTATTAAACAATCCATTCAGCAAAGAATAGAACTTGATAGAAATATCAAAGGATTGGAAATTGATAGTTATGACAACAAAAGAGTCTATGTCTTTAAATTGACATTCGTTCAGGCTTTAGAAAAAGCCTATGAGTTGTTTGGTTCACCAAAACCAAAACAACTGGACTTATTTGATTTTCTAGCAGCATAATTATAGTTTAACTCCATAAGGGAGTTTTAGCCACTTGGCTATCTCTCCCTTGTCAGGAGAGGTATGCTCATATCTTTCCCAAAGGAGGGGACTATGCAACCTAATCAATTATTCGCAATGTTTTTAAAAGCGTGCGGAGTTGAACCAAAATTTAAAAAACAAGGAAATGTTTACAAAACCTACTCAAAAACGCAAAAGTTCATCTTTGACCCTGTGAAACAAATTGTCACGTATCTCAAACCTATTACAGTCTTTAATGGCTATGAATATGGCAAGGACTTTGTGAGTGAAATGTTTCAAGTTCAAGAGACTAACGGACAATTGAATATTGTTCGTGTTGCGTAAGGAGTAGATTGTGGAACATACACTGTATGAAGACATTAGAGCTTTTCTTTTAGGAACCTATCAAAAAGCAAACATCAAAAACTTACAAATCATCGCTCTTATGAGTGCGATTGAATACGAAGTAAATAAGATTGTGACAAAGAGTCTTTTTTCTAAAAGGTTTAATGTTTCAAAAAATATTCGTGTTGTGGTTTACAAAAACCATTCAGTAGGTGTGTTTGTCAATGTTAAAGGAATAGTAAGAGTGTCCAAACGCTTTTGCCAAATAAGCTCTAAATAAAATTGTTTCCCCAATTAGGGGCTTGAACCATACCAGTTCAGCCTCTAAAAGGGCGAGCTGAGTTCGCTCTGGAGGAGCAAAATTATGAGTACAAAAATGTATCTTACTTTCTTAGGGCTATTTGCGTATTTTGCAATCAACACTGCAAATGCTGCGTTAGGAACAAAGACAGTTTTAGAAAACAGAAACACAACAATCGCAACAAGTATTTATGCGATTGAAGCTAAATAGTAACATACACTAGAATATTAACCCAAAAAGGGGATTGAAATTTATCCCCTTGGGGATAGTTCTGTCTCCTTCTATGTCCTTAGGAGGAACAAAAATGTATTACGGTGATAAGCAAGACTCTTTAATCGCAATTATGCAAGGTTTAGAATTTAGAGGTTGGAGTATCTACGGGTACAAAGCGGATAAAAGCGATTCAATGATAGACTATTTTGACCCTGCTAGATGGGATGGAATTGCTGTTAAGAATGGCTATATCCTTGTTGTGGATTGCGGATACAGTGGTGGTACTATTGGTGGCTCATTTATTCATCGGAGTTACGATGTGAAGATTCAAAAGAAATTACAAAAATTGTATGCTCTTAGAGATAATCATGCCGCAAGTGAAGGTGAAAAAGCAAACGCACAAGCCATCATTGACTCTCTTAGCCAAAAGGTTACGACGGAAATTATGGTTGAAAGCGGACTACCAGAAGTGACCTACCAAAAAAATCCCGCTAATTGTAAATGGCACATCGAGCGTGATGGCAAAATTATTGATAAAGGAACTGGTGTCTTTAGTTTCAATCGAATAAATCGCTATCAGCACGACAAAGAAGACTACGAATATAAAAATCGTGATGATAATCACCATTTATATCATTCTATGGAATGGTATTCTACGGATGAAAAATGGGATGAGCATTACAAAAACGATATTTTACCTGCAAGGAAAGAAGCAACTAAACTCCTTGACAAATATGATGCGCTTTTAAACAAGTGGGATTCTCATGTTGTTATCAAACTTGGCGATGGCGATACTGATGGGCTCGTTCAAAAGACTATTGAAAAAAAGACCATTTATCATGTTGCTGAAATAAGCGACACTCCTACTGAATATGTTCAAGTGGGCAAGGGATGGACGCGTTATCATGGTCTTGAGAAAGGGTATATCTATAAGGTTAAAGATGAAGGTTACTTCAAATTGACACCAAAATGGATTACTTTAAAAGACGGCAAAGGTATCAGAGCTTACAAGCCAGAACCAAACAAATCCACAAAACCTCTTCGTGCTCACATTGATGAAAAAGACTTCTTTGAAAAGAATGCAGTCTATATCAATCTTGTACAGAAAGAAGAAATTACGGAAGAATTGGTTTGGGTGCGTGAATCAAAAGCTAAGCCAAAACCTACGGTAAAACAAAATAGTGAGCTTCCTAACGAAGTGACTATTGCAAATTCCACTGATGATAAATTCTCCAAACTTATTGAAAATGGTAGCGTTAAAGACTTTGAGCATACCCAAACGGGTGAAATGTTGCGAGTTTTGGTTATCAATGAAAAGTTAGGCAAGGAAGGATTTATTGAATTCAACAAACACATGATTAAGAGTGGTATTGGTTACTACTCAAAATATGCTGGCGGTTGGGTTTTAAAAGACAAAAGCGTAGCTTGATGGTTTGCAATAAGGACATTGTAAATATGTGTTATAATAAGCAAAAAAATAAGGAGCTTAATATGACAGCAGAGAAGATTACAGTAACTATCCCCAGTGAGCTAAAGTCTAAACTTATGGTAGTAAAAGATGAATTAAAAACATCAATGTCTGCCATTTATAAAGAAGCACTAGAAGCTTATTTGGAAAAAAAAGAGATAGAGAGGTGGGAGCGTGGAGCAAAGCTTGCAAGTCAAGATAGTGATTACATACTTATTACGCGAGAGCTAGGCAATAAAGGAGTTGAAATACATGAATATCAATCAAGGTGAAATCTGGATGACAAATTTTGAACCGAGTGTTGGCAGTGAAATCCAAAAACTTAGACCAGCTATTGTAGTGAATGACGACAGGGTTGGAAGATTTGGAATAAAAATTGTTATTCCCATTACTGAATGGAAAGACAATTACATAAACTACCCATGGATTCTCAAAATAGAGCCAGATGCTAAAAATGGATTATCTAAAACCTCTTCAATAGAATGTTTTCAGATAAAAAGTTTTGCTGTTGATAGATTTCATAAAAAGATTGGTCAAGTTGACTCATCTCTGCTTCTTAAAATTCACCAAACAATAGCAAAAACGCTAAATCTATCTTATAAAATTTCTTAACAGTTGCAAATAGCTAACCTCAGAGGGACATAATTATCCCTCTGGGATAGCTATGTTCTTTTTGTTCTAAAGGAGAACACAATGCAAAATGAAAAAAATGAAAAGAAACAATCTGTTTGGATTCTCGAACAATACAATCAATGGTTTTCATACGATTCACGCATTCTTTTTGGTGTATTTACATCAAGAGAAAAGGCGATTGAGGCTATGTATAAAAACTACTCAAAAGAAGCACTTGGAAAAGATGCCCAATTCTACGAAAACGGAACGAATCAATGGATGTCAGATGTTTTATCATGTGGCATGATGGTTAGAGAAGTTGAACTAGATAAGTTTGAGGAGTTATAACATGAATGTCTATGAAATCGTTACTCAAAAAATCATAGAGAAACTAGAAAATGGCGTGTTGCCTTGGCATAAACCTTGGACGGCACACAAGCCTTGTAACTTTGCTTCAAAAAGGGAATATAACGGAATTAATCTTATGCTGCTTGATGGCGAGGATCCGCGATATATGACATTTCCGCAAGTAAAAGAAAAAGGCGGAAGTATCAAAAAAGGTGCGAAGGCATACATGGTTGTATTCTGGTCTCCAATAAAAGCCAAAACCATCACAATTAAAGATGAAGATACAGGCGAAGAAGAAACACTTATTGATGGTAAAACATTAGGAAAATTCATGCTTAGGTATTACACGGTATTTAATGCGGTTGATATCGAAGGTATTGAATTTCCTCCATTACCAATCAATGAAAATGTGTGTCAACTTGAAGAGGCTCAAAGTATTGCAGATGCATACATTGAACAACTTAGAAGTTTTGGGCATGGTGGGGATAGAGCATATTATGCTCCTTTTTCAGACCACGTTCAGATGCCTACTTTAGAATCGTTTCATTCAAGTGAAGAGTATTACTCAACGCTCTTTCATGAGCTTGGGCACTCCACAGGACACGAATCTAGGCTTAATCGCCATTCGCAAAAAGAGTTTGATTCGCATAGGCATAATTACTCATACGAAGAGTTGGTTGCAGAGATGACAGCGTGTTTTTTATGTGCCCATGTTGGCATTACAAATACACTTGACAACTCAGCTTCGTACCTCAAAGGGTGGGCGAGCGTGCTTTCAAAAAAAGAGAATCAACGCTTCGTTGTAATAGCGGCTGGACAAGCTCAAAAAGCTTCAGACTTTATCTTGAGATTTTCAACTCATGTTGAGAACTCTAATGATGTTGCGGCGTAAATACTAAAAAATTGTTTGCTCATTAAGAGCCTAACCCTAAAGGGGATACTTTATCCCCTTGGGGATAGGTATGTCTCTTCAAAAGAAGGAGAACACAATGCAAACTTACAACCTAAAAATAGTTAATGACAATGATGCGGAATGCCCGTTAAGAGCTTGGGATAATTATTTCTCATTTTTAAGTTGTCATAGACGCTATTACACAGAAAGCAAATTCAAAACCATCTACGATAATGCCAACAATAGCTTTTCTCAAGATGACTTCGACAGCCTTGATGAGATCGAGGCATTTTTATCAAAACAAGGCTACATTTGGGTTAAAGTCTATATGTACTCACACAGTGGAGATACAATCAGTACAGCACCATTTGGATGTCATTTTGATTCGGGAGTCTTCGGATATCTTTATGCTACAAGAGAACAAATCCTTGATGCATTTGGTGGCAAAAGGCTCACGGCAGAGTTAAAAAGAAAAGCCTTAGAGGGAATGGAATCGTTCGTAAATGAAACTTGGGATGCTTACATCTCCGGCGAAGTTTACGGCTATGAAATTCTTGATGAAAATGACGAAAGCGTTGATAGTTGTTATGGTTTCTACGGTGAAAAATACGCCAAACAAGAAGGCGAAGCAGTCTTGGGTGCGCTCGTTGCCGAAGAAACCATAAAATATGCTCGTATTCAAACGAATATGGCATACATCAGAGCATTGGAGGCATAAGATGGATTTTGAAGCATTTTGCACAAAACATAAAATGATTGGTTTTCAATTCGAGCAATATTTATACAATGTTGCACGCCACTTTAGTGAAAACTATAATGGCGGCTATTGGGAATCAAAAGTTATAGAAGAAGATGCGAGTGGTTTTTATCTTGAACTTGACGATGACACCAAGTATGAGATCAGAAATACAATCAACGGCTATGATGAAGGCGACATGGATAGCAAGACTTTCAGCTTGGCTATTTTTGCCTTTGCTCTAAACAACTTCGGTTTTAAACTCTATGAGGATGAAAAACCGGAAGCCCAAGAGTTTTTTGATCTTTATAATTTTGTCATGCGCCATTCGTATGCAATTTTGAACGATGAAGATAAACACTTGCAGTTTTATAATTTCTTAGATTAGTTTGCTCATTAGAGCCTAACCCTAAAGGGGATACTTTATCCCCTTGGG
>SAAR01000827.1 GCA_009916335.1 Erysipelotrichia bacterium
AATGGTTTATAAATTGCAATCACTTGCTGAACGTGTTAAACGTCTTCAAATGTCATATTCTGAACTTTACAACTTGATTGTAGCAGAACTTACACAAGCAATTGTAAACAAAATTGTTGACCTTGCGCTTGTTGAGGGAGACGGAACAAACGGTTTTAAATCAATCGAAAAAGAAGCAGACGTCAAAAAAATCAAAAAGATTACTACAAAAGCTAAATCAGCTGGAACAACTCCATTTGCTAACGCTATTGAAGAAGCGGTTGACTTTGTTCGTGGTACTGCTGGACGTCGCTATTTGATTGTTAAAGCAGAAGACCGCAAAGCCTTGTTAGATGAGTTACGTCAAGCAACTGCTAACGCTCATGTTCGTATTAAAAATGATGATACTGAAATTGCTTCTGAAGTTGGAGTAGATGAAATCATTGTCTACACAGGTTCAAAAGCACTCAAACCTACTGTATTAGTAGACCAAAAATATCACATTGATATGCAAGACCTTACTAAAGTAGACGCTTTTGAATGGAAAACTAATAGCAACATGATTTTGGTTGAAACACTAACAAGCGGTCATGTTGAAACTTACAACGCTGGTGCAGTAATTACAGTTTCATAAGGATAAAATGGAGGGAATAAATGATAGATTATATTAAAGTCTATTGTGGTATTCCGATTTCAGTAACAGCTTATGATAGTAAACTTATTCTATTTCGTTCAATAGCTATTAAATTGCTAGAAAAAAATGGTATTAAAGCTGATGAAACAAGTGTATTAGTGAAAGACTTTATCTCTTGTTATTGTCGGCTTAATATCGTTGATGAACCAGCAGAACAATGGCGAAATGCTGAAATGAAACGTTTAGCTTCTTTGCAAGAGTTAATGTATTATGGAGGTATTTGATGATATTTTCACAAGTTACATTGCAAGTAGAGACAACCATTAAAAAAAAGAACGGTGCAGAAGCTAACGTAATAAAGCCTATAGTTTTACCAGCAGTTAAACAGAGAATCAATCAGTCAAGACTAGATGAGTTTTCTATGATTGGATTAGGTAAAAATGTAAGATATGAGCTTAACGGAATCGGAGAAATGGAAGACTTAATTTTCAACTATTTCTTGAACGAAAAAGGTGAGACTTTCAAACGGACAACATGGGAAAGAAACCCTAAAAATAACAAAATGATTTTAGAAGGACAAGTAAGCAATGGAATTTGATTCTTATATAGATTGGTATAACAATTTACTTACAATGCCTTTAAATGACGTTATTTTAGGCGTTAAGGACACCATAGAAGACAAGACGGTATATTTATCACTTAGTGACTCAAAGGTCATTAAAATGGATAATACGAGCTTTATAATGGGCTATTATTATCAAGTTGTTTTA
>SAAR01000006.1 GCA_009916335.1 Erysipelotrichia bacterium
AAGAAATAAAATGTAAAAATGTAATAAAACGGTATGTTTTCTGAAAACATTATGAAAATATAGACTTTATATTTCTATTAATTTATAATGAAAACAGGAGGAAAGGGAAATGAACAATCTATTTTTATTTGCTATGTTTTTCATTGTATTCGTATTGATTGTAACATTCAGTATTTTGTACATACAAAGAAAGGACGCACGCTTATTATTACTAGATATTGGTTTTATTTTATTGGCGATTAGCTGGTATTTTATTTTTGATGAAAGTATATCATTAAGTGCATATCTTATGTGGTTTACCTGCTTAAGTTTACTTAGTATCATTATTGTTTTATCGTACTTATATACGGAGAGAAAATCAATGCTTTCATTATTGATTGCGATTTTATTAAGTGCATTCTGGTTATTCACATTTTGTACAGAAGATGGCAGTGTTCGTTTAGCCATTGCTTTAAAGGGACACCCTAAGGTTGCCTATACAACAGCATTAGTAGAAAATCGCCATATGCGTACAAAGGATATATCTTATTATATATCACAAGAATTAATTCATACGGAAAATGGGACCTTGTCATTTTTTGAGTGTCATAACCTCGGCTTTTTAAAGATTAGTCAATATTGTGAAAAGTGAAAGTAAAGGGATCAGGATTGCTTGTCAACTTGATTCTTTTTTTCTACTAGATAATTCGTTAATTTATGGTATAGTATATAAGAAAAAAGGGTGATAAATATGAAAGTTGTACTACAAAGAGTAAAACACGCAAGTGTTAGTATAAATGAAAAGATTCATGCAGGAATAGAGGCAGGATTATTATTGCTAGTTGGTTTTGAGGATAGTGATACAGAGGAAATCCTAGAAAAAGTAGCTAAGAAATGTGTAGAGCTTAGAATTTTTGAAGATGCACAAGGGAAAATGAATTTGTCTTTAAAAGATGTTCAAGGCGAACTCTTAAGTATTTCACAGTTTACTTTGTATGCGGATTGTAAGAAAGGCAAAAGACCTAGCTTTACAAAGGCAGGAGAACCGACATTTTCAAGTAAGATGTATGATCGTTTTAATCACTTATTAGCTAGTAATGATGTAAGTGTTAAAACAGGTGTGTTTGGGGCAGATATGCAAGTGTCATTATTGAATGATGGACCAGTTACGATTATTTTAGATAGTAAGGAGCTATAAAATGGAAAAAATAGTTTATGGAAGTGAAATAGCAAAAGCGATTAAAGAAGAGATGAAGGCAAATATTGAGGCACTAGAAAAAGCTGGTAAGAGATTGCCACATTTAGTTGTGATATTGATTGGTAATGATGTTGGTAGCTGTGCTTATGTAAAAGGGAAAGAAAGTGCTTGTCATATGATTGGTATGAAAAACACAACGCTTCGTTTTGATGAAAAGATAAGTGAAGAAACCTTATTAGCAAAGATAGATGAGTTAAATAAAGATAATCAGGTAGATGGTATTTTAGTTCAATTACCATTACCAAAACATATTGATGAAAAGAAAGTTTTATTCGCTATTGATCCTACTAAAGATGTCGATGGTTTTCACCCTTTTAATATGGGAAAGATGCAAATTGGGGAACCAACTTTTTTACCATGTACGCCAAAAGGTGTGATGCGTATATTAAAAACGATAGGGTATGATGACTTATCAGGACTTCACGCTGTGGTGATAGGACGTAGTAATATTGTAGGAAAACCAATTGCTCAGATGTTATTGAACAAACATGCGACGCTTACCATTGCCCACTCTAAAACAAAAGATATTAAGACTGTTTGTGCCACTGCTGATATTGTGGTAGTCGCTGTGGGGGTACCTAAATTAATCAAGGCGGATTGGTTAAAGCAAGGAGCAGTGGTCATAGATGTAGGAATGAATCGTAATGAAAACAATAAATTATGTGGTGATGTTGACTTTGATGATTGCTTATCAAAGGTGAAATATATAACACCTGTTCCTAAAGGAGTAGGACCGATGACCATTGCCATGTTGCTTGAGAATACATTAGAATCTTATTACCTAAGAGAAAAAGGGGAGGTTAAATAATGATTGAGCATGAATACGATTTAAATGATATTGTAGAAATGAAGAAACAACACCCATGTAAGAAAAGTAAATATTGGAAAATTATTCGCATGGGAGCTGATATTAGAATTAAATGTCAGGGGTGTGGAGCATCAGTATTATTTCCTCGCAGTGAATTTGAGAAAAAATTAAAGAAAGTAATTGAGAAGGCTAACAAAGAATAGCCTTTTTTCTATTTCATTCATTAAAAAATTTGTAGTAAGTTAATAAAAAGCTAAGCCTTTATTAGTGCTGCTTAGCCTTTTAAATTATAGTTTGTTAAATATACGATCTACTATTTTATGAATGTACAAGTAGAGTACAATTGTTAATACACTTAATACTAAAGTGATTGCAATGGTAAACATAGGTAGTGTGTTTTTAGGAATATAGAAAGCAAGAAAACCAATAGAGATGGCAATCGCAACGCCACCGAATAAAGCAATCGCACCATTGATATTTTGTTTTACGGCAGCAGCCTCTTGTTCCCAGATAAGTTTAGGGTGAAGTAAATCTATTAGAAAACCTAAATAGTTCGCTAAGATTGTGGTAATCATTGCACAAAATAGAAACACAACAATTGCTAATATAGGAAGTCTTATTAACAAACAAACAGGAATCATAGGTAATAAAATAGACACGATTGAAGTGATTGCACCACAACCTACTTTAGCGTTAATTTGGGTTTGTAAATCAACAGGAATATACTTCATAAAAATATAATTGCTTCCTTCTCTTGAAATAGCCGTTGCTGCGATTAAGTTTAAATTTCCACAAGCAATCCCACACAACAAACCAGCAATCGCAATAAAATATATAAAGTTAGTATCCTTGATAAAGAAGTCTAATGCTCCTTGATTAATGATGTGAATCAATTGTGATAAATCACTAGTGAACAAGGTAATTAAAATCATTAAAGCAGGGAGTAAAGCCATCACAATACAATTCATTAAATAGACAGGTGTACGAAATAATAAATGAAATTCTTTTTTAATGTAAGTAGAAAGAATCGAACGTCTTTGTAATTGTTTATGTAAAGCTTGTTTAGAAAGCTGTTTTTTAGAGGAAGAGCTTTCTTCCACACCGATCACACCTGCAAAATATACTGTTTTGGCAATATACATGAAGATGATGAAAGCGAATAAAGTGATTCCTAAATAAATAAGTAAAGCAATAAAATCAGTGTTGATGATTGCTTTGACTAAAAAAGGAATCGCAAAAAATAAGTAAGAAAAGATTGATAGTAAAGAATTATTGCCTTCTTGAAGAAGAGCAATTAATTGGCTTTGATCTAATGTATCTATTTGTCCTAAACCATAGCTTATGGCAAAGGAAAATGCCAATACTAAAATACTACCAATGATATTGAAATGATCACGATTTTGCATAAACGGAGCAAAACGCATTATCAACATAGTGAGGATAGAGGATAGCACTAATGGATAAATAGGTAGTGTTAATATTGCAATCATCATAAATAAAAGTAACGGTAAAGTAAGTGAACTTACTTGTAGATAGCTGATGAGTAAAGGAATACACGTCAATATACTAAATAATAATTCATAAAGCATACACACAAAAAATTTAGAAGTAATAATACTTTGTGCATTAAGAGGTAGTGCTAATAGTGTATTAATATCCTTACTAAAATAGTAAATAGAAGGAATTAAGAATAGAGAAAAGACAAAAATAAATAATGAAACTAATTGAAAACCTGCTAAAAAGATGACGCCTTCTTGATGAATTTGACTAGCAAACATAAAACCTGTTTTAAATAGCTGATAAAACATAAGGATCGTTGGCAAGAAACAAACACCTAAGATTATATAAATAAGAATATTAAGTTTATTTTTCTTTTCTCCATAGTTAATACCACCAAAGCTACACTTAAGCTGTACGAAGATTAAACTTTTTAAATTATTCATTGCTGACCACCTTTAAGAATAGATTTTCTAAACTTTCATTTTCACCATACTTTGTTTTTAAAGTATCTAGTGTACCAAAGAAGATGATTTTTCCTTTATTAATGATTGCTACTTTGTCGCACAGCTTTTCAGCAACTTCTAACACATGAGTAGAGAAGAAAACAGTATTTCCTTTTTTTGCATGTTCTTTCATCAATTGTTTTAAATGATAACTAGATTGAGGATCCAAACCTGTCATTGGCTCATCTAATATCCAGACACTAGGTTCACTTAATAAAGCACCCATGATGACAATTTTTTGACGCATTCCATGAGAATAGGAAATGATTTTGTTGTTTAAAGCTTTCTCCATTTCAAAAATTTTACATAGTTCATCAATTCGCTGTTTTCTTATTTCGCTATCCACATTGTAAATATCGCCCATAAAATTAAGGTATTCAATGCCTTTTAAACGTAAGAAAATATCGGGACTATCAGGGACAAAACCAAATTGTCTTTTCGCCTCGATGGATTGTTTTGCTATATCTAATCCATTGATTAATATTTCCCCTTCATCAGCTTTTAATATACCTGTCATCATTTTAAGCGTGGTTGTTTTCCCTGCTCCATTAGGACCGATAAAACCGATGATTTCTCCTGTGGGAATGGTTAAATTGATGTGATCGACGGCTTTGTGATCACCATAGCTTTTGCTTATATTTGTTAATTGAATCATATTATCTGCCTTTCTTTTTTCGATATAAAAAATAAGAATAGATGTACGGGATAAATCCCATAATGAAAACTAAAATGAGAATATATGCCATCATAAATTTTGCTGGTAAAAAGATTGTTAATAGCATCATTAAACCAGTGATACTCCAAATAAAACCTGCTAAACGATGGGTTTTATTCCAATTTTCTTCATCATCTAATGCCCAAGGTGTTTTGATGCCAACGGTATAACTTTGTTTGCATTTAGGCAAATAGTTACCAATGAATAAAAACAAAATACCAATGAATAGCGAAGTTGCTTTTGTGATGTTGATATCCAAACCGTTAGGTAAAGCAGCATTGATGGTAAAGCAACATATAAAATTAGTCAAGATAGGAATGAAGCAATACATAAGTGTATACATAACTTTAGGAATGTTTTGATATTTAGGATCTTTATCCATTGCCCATAAAACAAAGATATGCATCAGCAGTAGACCAAAAGGAAATCCAAATAAGGCTATGGGTTTATTTGCATAATTGTCAATCTCGCCTGTAGCATTCCAGTGAATAGGTATTTGTTCAGGTAATTGAGAATAGAAAATTAAACCGATTGCAATTGGGAATAAACAAGCGATGGAAGAGATGATTAATGCTTTTTTGTTTTTCATAATTTATTTTCCTCCTGTAAATTGCTTTAAATAGATCATGAGTTCTTGAAAAACAGATGCATTTAATTCGTAAAAAATAAAGTTTTTATTTTTGCTTTCACGAATTAAATCTGCTTTCTTTAAAATAGATAAGTGGTATGAAATCGTTGCTTGTGTCATATCGAAATGTTTTGCAATTTCACCAGCTGACATACGTTTACTTTTTAACAGGTCCAGTATTTCTGTTCTAACTGGATCAGATAGTGCTTTAAAAGTTTTTTGCAATGTGGATACCTCCTATCTATTTAGAAATATTTCTAAATAGATAATATCATTAAGGGTGTATATTTACAAGAGCTATTTTGGTTAACGTCTAAATAGATTTAGTGAATTTGTGGTTTATAGGTGTGAAATAGGGCAAATCATTAGGTATTTGATGATTCGATGATATAATAAAACTATAAAATACAAGGAGGGTTTTAAATGAAAGTGTTAGAAAATAATGTAACGATTATTACTGGAGGTGGTAGAGGAATTGGTTTTGGTTTATCAAAGGCATTTGCGAAAGCAGGTTCTAATTTAGTGTTGACTGGTCGAAACGAAAAGACTTTACAAGATGCAAAAGAAAAATTAGAGAGTGAATATGGCATTCAAGTGTTGTGTGTAGCTGCTGATGGAGCAGATGAAAATGCAGTACAAAATGTCATTGATAAAGCAGTAGCAACCTTTGGGAAAATCAATGCACTAATTAATAATGCACAGATTAGTGCTTCTGGGGTAATGCTTGCAGATCATACAAAAGAAGATTTTGATAAGGCAATCTACTCAGGTTTATATGCTAGTTTCTTTTATATGAAAGCAGCATATCCTTATTTGAAACAGTCAAAAGGTAGCGTTATTAACTTTGCCTCAGGTGCAGGATTGTTTGGGAAATTAGGACAATCTAGCTACGCAGCCGCAAAAGAAGGGATTCGTGGAATGAGTCGTGTTGCCGCAGCGGAGTGGGGACCTGATAATATTAACGTGAATGTCATTTGTCCATTGGCAATGACTGAAGGATTAGCAAAATGGAAGGAAGAATACCCAGACTTATTTGAAAAAACAATACAAGGTATTCCTATGCAACGTTTTGCTGATGCAGAAAATGATATTGGTGCAGCTGCTGTTTTCTTTGCTAGTGAAGCAGGGCATTATATTACAGGAGAAACAATGACGATTCAAGGAGGATCAGGGTTACGTCCATAATAATAAGAAAGAGCATAGTCATACAAAAAACTATGCTTTTTTTAAAAAAGTCATCTAGTTATTAAAACTAGCTTGTATAATTGTTTGGATTATGTTAGTATAGAAATACGAGGTAATTTATGAAAAAAGAAATTGTGGAATGGAGTCAAACGCTGATTGCATATCAATTACCAAGATGGGAAGAACTACCTAACTTTGATTTATACAGTGATCAAGTGATTCAGATGATTCATGGCTATTTACAACCTCTTATTAAACAAGATGAAGTAGTCATTACTAGCTCAATGATAAACAATTATGTTAAAAATAAGATGATGCCAAAGCCAGTGAAAAAGAAATATCAACGTGTTCATTTAGCCTATTTGATTGCGATTAGTATGTTAAAGCAAGTGCTGACGATTGAACAGATCAATGCTGGTATTACTTATCAAGCAGAAATATCAGGATTAAAAAATGCATACAATTTATTTTGTGAATCTATGGAAAATGCGATTGCTAATATCGTATTGCAAATACAAGGACGTTATCAAGAAGTGGATAATGTCATAAGTGAAGAAATGCAAGCACTATCATTTGCAAGCAAAGCATTTGCGTTTAAAATTGTCGCAGAGAAGATTGTCGATACCAATTCAGTGGAAAATAAGGAGAAAAAATAAGATGAATAAACAAAAGATTGCAATTATGAGTGATTCCTGCTGTGATATACCTAAAGAGTATGTTGAAAAGTACGGTATGTATATTTTACCTTTAAAAGTAATTTATAAAGATAGAGAATACTTAGATGGAGTTGACATTAGTGCACAACAAGTGTATGAAAGTTTAAGTCAAGAAATCCCATCTACTTCATTACCTTCAGGACAATTAGTCCTTGATTTATTTGCTCAGATTAAAGCAGATGGGTATGAAAAAGTGATTGTTATTACGTTATCTTCAGGATTAAGTGGTACCAATAATATGATTCATTTAATTGCTGAAGAAGTAAAAGGTTTAGAAATTGCGATTATCGATACAAAAAATATTGCCGTTGCGGCTGGTTTTCATGCGATACAAGCAGGGCGTTATATTGAAAAAGGGTATGATTTTTCAAATATCATCACAAAGATAGAAAATAATATTACTCGCTCTAAAGTGTTCTTTGTGGTAGAAACATTAGAGTATTTACAAAAAGGTGGACGTATTGGTTTAGTAGCATCTTTAGTCGGAAATGCTTTAAATCTAAAACCAATTATTTCATGTAATGAGGAAGGAATTTACTATACTGTCGCAAAAGTAAGAGGAAGAAAACGTTCTATTTCTAAAACCATAGAATTAGCTTTAAAGGAAATGAATAAAGGGGAACAATACTTATTGGCGATCTGTAATGGTGCAGCAACACAAGAGGCAGAGTTAGTGAAACAAGAAGTATTGCCACAAGCAAAAGGTTTGAAAGCATTTATTGAAGGACAAATTTCTCCTGTTCTAGGAGTACACACAGGACCAGGTTTAATCGGTATTGGTGTTATGCAGATTGATGAATAGAATGTGTAAGAGTCTAATGTTTAGTTAGATTCTTTTTTTGTGGACAAACTTTGTTTAAATAAACAAAAAAGTGTATTTTTACTTGGATTCAAGGTAGAAAAGTAGCATAGACTTTATGCTTTAGTAATGGTATACTAAAGTTGTAATTATTTATTGTTCATTTATATGATGCTTAATAAGATAAAAAATAAAATTAATTATCACTATTATTAAGGATAAAGAGATTGTAGTAATGGGGAGGCAAAATCATGGCACAGATGAGTTTAGGGAAAAGTCAACTAATCGGAGGATTGAAGATGAGAAAAAGTCTTATATCGAATTTCATCAATAAATCAAGAGCAATTATTGATGAAGAACTAGATATTGAACAAAGTAATAGTACCGTAAATAATCATCATGATCATGAAAATGATGGTTATATAATGAAAAATTTTAAAGGAGAAAAAGAAAATATGGACAGAAAAGATAGAAAGTTAGCAGAAGAAGAAAAAGGTTTTATTCAGCCAAATCCGTCTTTTAATAAAGAGGGCGTGGAATCGACTTCAACCATTGCAGCTGATGTAGTAATCACAGGAAATATTTCTGCTAAAGGAAATCTTAATTTTGATGGTAAAATTGATGGCGATATTGAATGCCGCCAAAATTTAAAAGTTGGGGGTGCAGTGAAAGGGAATATTAAAGGCTCTTATGTACGTTTGAACTGTGATAAAATCGAAGGAAATGTAGAATGTGAAAACCTTTGTGAAGTGCTTGGCAATACAGCAATTAAAGGTGATGTTACGGCTGCTAATTTAATTGTTGAGGGTAGTATTGTAGGAACGATCAATGCAAAGGAAAAAGTAACGTTATGTGCAACTTCTGTATTAGAAGGGGATTGTGTAACTGCTCGATTAAAAATTGATGAAGGAGCAATCGTTAAAGGAAACATTCAAATGGTTAGCGATACAAAAGCGAAGGCAAGCAAAGAAAATAAATAAGTGTAAAAAAGAGATAATAATATAAATCTTAAGTAAACAATGAAACGTTCAACATAATAGGGGAACACTTCATTGTTTTATTTTTTGTAAATAATTTTTTTATGTAACGCAAATAGCTCTATATATCCTTTAAAGAATGTTATTAAAGATTATCTACTTTCATATATATTTTTTTCTAATGTTAATACAATGTTTTTGATAGCATTAAAATTGATGGTTTTTAATTTCTATAAACAAATCCTTTTGGTTTTAAATAAGAAACAATGCTACTATAATCTTATATACAATTTACAAAGGGGAATACAGGTGTTATTATATGAATAAAGATAAGACATAAGTGTTTAAAAAGAAAGGGGAATAGATAACTATTCAAGGTGTAGACCAATGGGGAAAATAAATATATAAATTTTCTTTATACATTGAAAAATTATAATTACAGAGGAAACTATATTTTTGAAAATAAAGAATATTAAAAATCATAGAATTAGCTAATGATTACACAAAACAATAAGGAAATAATTATGGTTGTCATAATAATAAAGCTATACAGATGAGAGTTTTTATAAGAAATTAAATGTAATCATAGGGAATTGAAATGTTAATAATAATATTTAATTGAAGGAGGAAATATTATGAATACTAGTTTATTTGTAGGACTTAATGCACTAATAAATGTTGTTTTTCCAGTCATTGTTGTTGTGCTATTATTCTTGATTTATAGGGAATTAGTGAAAAATAATGATAAAAAATAAATGAAGGAGGCAAGTGCCTCCTTTTGTGTGTTTATTCAAACTGTGCGTGATATAAATTAGCATAGTGTTGATTTAAAGCTAATAATTGTTCGTGTGTTCCTCTCTCTAGTATCTTGCCATGATCCATAAATAAAATTATATCGGCTTCTTTAATTGTTGATAAGCGATGAGCAATGACAAAAGAGGTATGTCCTTTCATTAAATTCGCAAAAGCTTTTTGCACAAGAATTTCACTTCTTGTGTCAATATTGCTCGTTGCTTCATCTAAGATTAACATTGGTGGATTCATAAGCATAATTCTAGCTATGCAGATTAGCTGTTTTTGTCCTGCAGAAAGATTACTGCCACCTTCACTAATGAGTGTATCATAGCCATTCTCTAATCGCTTGATAAAGTTATGTGCCATTGCTTTTTTACTAGCTAGAATTACTTCTTCTTCACTTGCATCAGCTTTTCCATATAAAATATTATCCCTAATCGTTCCTGAAAATAAGTATGAGTCTTGTAAAACCATACCAAAGTGTGAGCGAAGATTTTGTTTGCTCATTCTCTCAATATCAATTCCATCAATTAAAATTCTACCTGCATCAATATCGTAAAACCTCATGAGTAAATTAATCAATGTTGTTTTTCCACAACCCGTTGCTCCGACAATCGCAACTCTTGTACCTGCTTTTACTTGAATGTTCATATGTTCAATAAAAGGGTGTTTTTTATCATAAGAGAAAGAAACATCTTGAAAAAATACATTACCAACACATTCACTAAATGTAATTTTATCTGTTTCTTCTACTTCTTCTATTTCCTCTAAAAAGTCAAAGACACGTTTTGCACTAGCAAATGAATTTTGTAGTTCACTAATGACACCACTTAATTCGTTAAAGGGTTTGTTATATTGGTTTGCATAGATTAAGAAGGCAGATAGTTCTCCTACGCTCATATGATGATTGACAACGAGTAATGCACCAAGTAATGTTACTAAGGCGTAAATCAAATTAGAGATAAAACGAGTTGATGGATTACTCAGTGAGGAGTAAAACTGTGCATCTTGTCCACATAACAACAGTTCATGGTTGATTTCATGAAATGTTTGTACTGCTTTTTTTTCATACGATAATACCTTTACTAATTTAAGTGAATCAATCATCTCTTCCATATGTCCACTTAATTGTCCTCTTACCTTTGATTGTTCATTAAAATACTTGCGTGAATTTTTAACAATATAATAAGCGACAAATAAAGAAATAGGAGTTAAAAGTAAAACAGCACTAGCGATGAGAGGCTGTATGCGATACATGAAGAACATGGATAATACAATTAGTAAGATACCGTTAAATAGTTGTGAAAAGGTTTGAATTAAACCATCACTAATTAAGTCAATATCTTGAATGATGCGTGAAATAATATCGCCATGGGCAATACTATCAATGCTTTTAATAGGTAATCTTTGTAGTTTATGAAAACAGGTAATGCGTAAATCTTTGATACTCAAATAGGCTAGTTTATTTGCACATAAGCTTAATAACCATTGGAAAAAAGCTGCTAGGATAATAATACAGGCTAATGTGAATAAAGTTGTTTTTAATGGTTTGAAAGCAACTTTGTGAGCAGCAACCATATAATCAATGGCATCTCCTGTAATACTTGGAACAAGTAACATGAATACAACACTGCCTATGGCACCGATAAAAGCAAGAAATAGATAATGCTTATAAGGAGCAAGATAGTGCATTAGTTTTTTAGTGATTGAAGTTTCCATGTTCGCTTTCCTCCTTTGTTTGTGAAGCGTAGATTTCTTGATAGATAGGACAATTTTGTAGTAGATGTTCATGGGTGTTAAAACCAACCATCTTGCCATCATCTAAGACAATAATACGATCGCAAGTGTGAATACTTGCAATACGAGAAGATATGTAAATAATCGTATCAAAAGGTAATTGTTTTATTGCTTTTCTAAGTGAGGCATCGTTGCGATAATCAAGGGCACTACTAGCATCATCTAAGATTAAAATATGTGCTTGTTGGAGTAAGGCTCTAGCAATACATAAGCGTTGTTTTTGTCCTCCAGAGAAATTACTTCCACCACGCTCAATATAAGTATCTAATTGTTTAGGTAATGCATAAACAAAATCGTAAGCTTGGGCTTGTTTTAATGCATCAATTATTTGTTTTTCACTTGCATCTGCATTCGCCATGCATAAATTTTCACGAATGGTGCCAGAGAATAAGTTTGCCTTTTGCATCACATAGGCGATATCTTTTCTCAGGGTGGATAGATAGTATTGTTCGATAGGATTACCATAGTATTCAATCACACCATCACTTGCATCGTATAAACGAGTCATTAATTGAACAAGTGTACTCTTTCCTGCACCAGTTCCCCCAATAATCCCAATACTTTGTCCCTTATTAATGGTAAAAGAAAGATCACTAAGATTTTCCTCTTCACTTTTTCCATAATAGAAGTGTACATTATGCAGTGCAAAAATAGGTGCATGTACGTTCTTATTAGCTTCATTAATTACTTCATTTTGTGTATTTTCCATTTTAAAGATGGCAAGAATACGTTTTAAAGAAACATTAGCTTTTGTGAAAAGAATGACTAAATTGGCTACTACAAACAAAGCTAAAATAATTTGGTTCATGTAGTTTACAAAGGCGATGATTTCTCCTTGTGTAAGAGTTCCTATATTAATTCTTATGCCACCAATCCATAAAATAGCAATAATAGCAAAATTAACAACACAATAAGTGGAAGGACTTAGTAAAGAAGATAGTTTGCTAACACGCATTGCATAGCTAACTACATCATCACTGACTTCATCAAAGCGTTTGTTTTCTTCTTTTTCTTTATTGAAGGAGCGAATGATGCGTACACCTGCTAGGTTTTCTTTGGTGTGCATGGATAAAGTGTCTAGCTTTTTTTGTATGCGTGTATATAGAGGAATGCTTTTATGCATAATGGTATACATGATAAAAATTAAAATAGGTAATGTGATAAAAAAGATGAGCGAAAGTTTAGCATCAATTAAAAAAGCCATAACACTTGCACCAATCACTAAGAAAGGGGCACGCAATACTAAGCGAATTAACATCGCAATCGCAACTTGTATTTGATTGACATCGTTGTTGATTCTTGTAATTAATGTAGAAGTTCCTATTTCATCAATTTCACGATAGGAAAAATTCGCTATATGAGCAAATAAGTCATCACGAATACGAGTGCCGATTCCCTGTGATGCACGAGAAGCAAAAAACTGTGCAGTGATAGAAGAAAGAAATCCGACAATGCTTAAGACAAAAAGTAGTATACCATCTTGTATGATAATTGATGTGGTCTTTCCACTAATGCCATAATCAATCATATGAGCGACGACTAAAGGAACAAGTAATTCAAAAAAAGCTTCCAGCCATTTAAAGAAAGGACCTAAAATCATATTCTTTTTATAAAATTTCATGTAATTAAGTAATATTTTCATCAAATCACCTTTTCTTTATTATTCTGTATCATCATAACAGAAATTATAGTATACTTAAATTATCTAATATATATACTAAGTATATAAAATATATATAGGAGAAATTATGGAAACAAAGACTCTACAATATTTTGTCAGTGTTGTCGAAGAAGGAACGATTTCAGCGGCAGCTAAAAAATTAAATATGTGTCAACCACCACTTTCTTTAAGTATGAAATTGTTAGAGGAAGAATTAGGGGTAAAACTGCTTATTCGTGGCTCAAGGAAGATTACTTGTACAGAGGCTGGATTAATTTTGTATCGACGTGCAAAGGATATTTTAGCACTTTGTGATTTTTGTCGTAAAGAAGTGATTGATGTGGATCAAAAGATGCGAGGTACCATTCATTTAGGTATCATTTCCTCTAGTGAAGAAACTTTGCTATGTGAAGTGATGGATCAATTTATTGCTAAGTATCCTAATATTACATTTGCATTAAGTGAAGCAAACACCTACGAACAAATTGATAACTTAGAAAAACGTATGATTGATGTTGCGATTGTAAGAACACCATTTAATGATACTGGATTGCAAGTACATAAACTACACGATGAACCACTTGTTTTTGTTGGACATAAACAATTTTTCACCAATATAAAAGGGGAAAAAATAAGATTAGATCAAATCGGTAATACAGCGATTATTTTATATCGTCGCTATTATGATTTATTTATGAATGAATGTTCGAAACTACATATTAAACCTAATATTTTATGTATAAATGAAGATGCAAGAACAACATTAGCTTGGACATTAAGAAAGTATGGAATAGGACTAGTTCCTTTATCTATTGCCAAAAAAGTGAATGAGCAATATGAGTATAAACTGATTGAGCATGAACGTATGCATACAGAAGTGGCATTGATTTGGAAAGAAAATCAATATCTCAATCATATTACGAAAACTTTTATTGATAGTTTTATTAAAAATTCGTTATAATTAAAATATAAGGTATGAGGGAACAGAGTATGAGGAAAAAGAATGTTAAAGGGTTTGATTATGCACTGATTATAATCGGTGTTTTATGTATTGCTTATTTCATTGTTTTATTAATGAATATGTCATTTACTAGATTTTTATTGATTTACCCATTAGTAGCGTTGTTTTGTTTTATTTATGCAGGGATAGAATTAGCTAGTAAACAAAGCAATGCTTATCGTTTACCACGTTTTTTACGTTATGTCTTTTTCGTTTTTTTACTTGCTTTTTTTTCCTTTTTTATCGTGGCAGAAGGATTGATCATTCATCAAGGAAAGCAGAAACCTGTGGAAAAAAGTGATTATGTCATTATCTTAGGGGCACAGATTAATGATAATACCATTTCAACATCATTAAAGTATCGTTTAGATGCAGCACTTGAAATACATGAGCGTTATCCAGATATGGTATTTGTGGTAAGTGGTGGCAAAGGAAATGATGAAAGAGCAAGTGAAGCACGTTTTATGGAAAGCTATTTACTAGAACATCATGTAAAAGAAGAACAGATTATATTAGAAGAGAGAAGTACGAATACCTATGAAAATTTATTGTATTCGAAACAATTATTAGATTTATACAGTGATTCACAAGAGTATAATGTAACAATTATCTCTAATGCATTTCATACCTATCGTAGTAAATATCTTGCTGAAAAAGTAGGATTAAATGCGAATACATATGCAGCAAAAATGCATGAAATCAGTATCCCTAATTATTATTTGCGTGAGTTTTTTGCATTAATGAAAGATTTAGTCGTAAATCTAAGGCGTTAACAAAATCTTAACATAACGTTATAGGAAGATACATATAGTGAAGTTGCTTTCATAATATACTACCTTTGTAGGTTATAATTACAAATTTTGTAGAATTTCTACAAGGGGGACAAAGGCGATGAAAGAGTTAAAATTTTCTATTCAAAAACAATACCATAATCTGCGACCATCGGAAAAGAAGGTTGCAGATTATTTTCTGTATAATGAGGTAGCCAGTGTTCATTTGTCATTAACTTATCTGGAACAAACAATCAAGGTATCACAACCAACGATTATTCGTTTTGTAAAGCAGATGGGATACCCTTCTTTTCAACAATTTAAAATTCATTATATTGAGATGAATGGAAAAGAAGTGCATACGAAAAAAGAAGTGTTAGATGGTTTTTCCTTAGAAAAGAAGAGTGGATTAAGCGATATTGTCGCAAATGTTGTAGCAACTACGATACATATGCTTGAAGATATGTTGAAAAGTGTTGATACAAAAGTATTGGATAAGGTAATACAAGTGATTAGTAAAGACAATCGCATTATTATCTTCAGTGTGGAAAACTCCAATAGTGTCGCAATTGATTTGGCGACAAAATTAGCGTACTTGGGCTTTCAAGTCATTCGTCATGATGATTACTATATGCAACGTCTTTGTGCTAACAATTGTTGTGATGGTGATGTTGTCATTGGCATTTCTTATTCAGGAGAAAGCAAGCAAACCGTATCGTTAATGCAAATTGCCAAACGCTGTAAAGCAGTGAGTATCGCACTGACCAGTAAAGATCATACACAGATTACAAAAGAAGCGACGTACACTTTGTTAAGTAGCAACAAACAACAACTGTATGGTGATGCGATCTATTCAAGATGTGCACAAACAGCACTTGTGGATTGCTTGTATATGGGTATCATAAGTAGTAATTATGATTACTATACAAAGCGTTTGGAAACAAGTCAAACAATCATGATTAAAGCAGGTTTAGAAAAAGAGAAAGTGTAGAAACTCTACATTTTCTCTTTTCTTTTGTTTACATTTCCTTAACATTTTGTTAATGCAAAGTTTATTGTTTTTTACTTTATTCAAGCGTACTATGTGAATGTTCGAAGGGAGGACAACACATGTTGCGATTGCAAAATATAAAAAAAGCATTTGATCATCAACCCGTATTAAAAGACATTTCATTGGATATTAAAGATGGTGAAATTGTCTCTATATTAGGACCAAGTGGAAGTGGAAAAACAACTTTACTTAATATTATTTTGGGGATTGTCGAAAGTGATAGTGGAACATTATTATTTGATAATAATGACATTACGAAAGTAGCAATGGAGAAACGAGGTTTCAATATTGTGTTTCAAGATTATGCACTATTTCCAAATTTAAATGCTTATAAAAATATTGTTTATGGATTAAAAAATGATCCAAACAAAGCAAGCAAAGAAGAAGTCGATGAATTAATTGACTTATTAGGATTACAACCACATTTAGAGAAACGCATTGATCAATTATCAGGGGGACAAAAGCAACGTGTTGCATTAGCAAGAACGTTAGTGATGAAACCGAAGATCTTATTATTAGATGAACCATTGAGTGCTTTGGATGGGGTCATTAAAGAATCGATTAAACAGCGTATTAAAACGATTGCGAAAGAATACCACTTAACAACGATTATTGTTACGCATGATCCAGAAGAAGCGTTAACGCTATCCGATAAAGTGTTAATCATCAACGAAGGAGAAATTGCACAGTATGCGAGCAGCGAAGAAATTATCAACAAACCAGCGAATGCCTTTGTGAAAGATTTCATCTTACAACAGTTACAAATTAAAAGAGCGAATATTTTAAATTTATTTGAAGGCCAAAGTGAAAAGAGTAGAGTATGAAAGAAAAGCAATATGAATTAAAAGCAATCTATATTGCGATAGTAGTATTGTTCGCTATCTTTCTAATTGTACCAATTGGTGCATTACTTATGCGTTCTTTCCAAGATGGTGGATTCACACTTGCTAACTATAGCAATATCTTTGCTACTGATGTATTTTATATAGCATTAAAAAACAGCTTGTTTGTATCAAGTTGTGCTGCCATACTAAGTGTTTTGTTTGGTTTTGTATTAGCGTTTGCGAATAACTATACAAGACTATACAAACCAATTAAGAAAGCATTGCATGCGATTGCGACAATGCCGATGTTATTGCCAAGTATTACATATGGATTTGCAATCTTGTATTCATTAGGAAAACAAGGATTACTCGTTAAGTTATTGGGATACCAGCCTTTTGAAATCTATGGGTTTAATGGGTTGTTAATTGGGTATGTGATTTATACTTTGCCAATTTCTTATACCTTAATTAATAATGCGATGAAATACATTGATAAAAAGTACATCACCGTATCCGTACTATTAAAGGATTCTCCATTTCAAACGTTTAAGATGACATTGTTAAGACCGCTAATAGCAACATTAGCTGCTGCCTTTATTCAATCGTTCTTCTTATCGTTCACTGACTTTGGGATTCCAGCATCACTAGGTGGTAAGTACGATGTGATAAGTTCCTTGCTTTATACCTTTATGTTAGGTAGTATTCCTAACTTTGCAAAAGGAGCAGTGATTGCGATGGTAATGTTAATTCCATCGATTATTAGTATTTCACTATTACACTACTTAGAAAAGTTTAATGTACGTTATCACAAAGTGAGCATTTATGAAATTAAAAAAAATAAAGTAAGAGATATCATTACTGGAATAAGTTCCATTCTTATATGTTTAGGAGTACTCTCCATCTTTGTTGTTATCTTTGCGATGCCATTTGTGAAACAATGGCCCTATCGAATGGAGTTTACGCTGGAACATGTGAGTAATGTATTTCAAGATCCAGCACTTATCAAAGTATTTCAAAACTCGCTCATTGTAGCAGTGCTTACCGCCATGTTTGGAACATTAATTGCGTATGGAGCAGCACTTGTAAGCTGTCGTAGTAAATTGAATAAATTGATTCGTAAATCGATTGAAAGCATGGCTTTGATTACAAATACAATACCTGGAATGGTAATCGGGATTAGTTACTTATTTGTTTTTAGTGGAACATCGTTACAAAATACATTTCCATTAATTATCGTTTGTAACATTGTCCATTTTTTCTCAACTCCTTATTTATTAATGAGTGAGTCGTTAAAGAAGATGAATGCTTCGTTTGAAACAACAGCAAAATTAATGAAAGACAAATGGATTCATACATTGGTACGAGTCATTACACCAAATGCGTTGCCATCTTTATTTGAAGTATTCTCGTATTACTTCGTCAATGCGATGGTAACCATCAGTGCGATCATCTTCATTGCTGGAGCAAGAACGATGGTTATTACAACTAAAATTAAAGAGTTACAGTATTTTGGAAAATACAATGAGATCTTTGTGTTATCACTGTTGATCTTATTTACCAATATAGTAGCAAAAAGATTATTTTCTTATTTAATTGATCGAAATAAAAAAGTGAAAGGAAACAATTAACATGAAAAGAAACACATTAACAAAAGGATTATTAGCAGGATTATTAACATTTAGTGCATTTGGATTATATGGATGTACAAGCGAAAGTGGAAGTAGTGAGAAAGTCGTTATCTACTCAAATGCTGATGATGAGGCAGTGGATGCAATGAAAAAAGCATTGGACAACAATGGATACAAAGACGAGTATTTATTTCAAACATTTGGAACATCTGAATTAGGTGGAAAATTATTAGCAGAAGGAACAAACATTGAAGCAGATATCGTTACGATGAGTACATTTTATGTAGAAAGTGCACAAGAAAAAAACAAGATGTTTCAAGATTTGACATTTGATGTGAACACAAATGATGAGTTTATCTCATTTGGAGCTCCGATTACGGCACAAGAAGGGGCGATTATTGTAAATACGGAAATGTTGAAAGAAAACAATTTAGAAGCACCAAAATCAATTAAGGATCTAACGGATCCAAAATACAAAGGATTTGTTTCAATAACAGACATTGCGAGTTCTTCGACCGCTTGGTTATTAGTACAAGCATTAGTAGACGCATATGGAGAAGAGGAAACAACAGCAATCTTAAAAGCAATTTATGAAAATGCAGGAGACCACATAGAAGAAAGTGGTAGTGCTCCACTTAAGAAAGTACGTGCAGGAGAAGTGGCAATTGGATTTGGTTTACGTCATCAAGCCGTAGCAGACAAAGAAGAAGGATTACCAATTGATTTCATTGATGCACAAGAAGGAACGTTCTCTTTAACGGAATGTGTATCGGTTGTAGACAAAGGCGATAAAACAAATGAGAAAGCAATGGATATGGTAGAATGTATTATCGAAAACGGTCGTGAAGAGTTATTGCAATACTATCCAGTAGCCATTTACGAAGGAGAAAAACAAGACAACAAAAACAAAGCAGCAAATGAAAAAGTATTCAAAGAAAAACTAACAGTAAGTTTATTGGAAAAACACCAAGCATTATCAGAAGCAGCAAAGAAGTAGAAAGGTTAAGAGAATGAAAGCATACAAATTATTAACACCAGGACCATTAACAACAAGCGATCGTGTCAAAGAGCAAATGCTCTTTGATCACTGTACTTGGGATGACGATTACAAGAGCATCACACAAAAGATTAGAAAAGGATTATTGGATTTAGCACATGCAAGCGAAACAAACTATACGGTTGTTTTGATGCAAGGAAGTGGAACTTTCGGGGTGGAAAGTGTCATTACTAGTGTTGTAAAGAAAGATAAGAAAATTCTAATTGCTTCCAATGGGGAATATGGAAGAAGAATGTACGATATTTGTGAACATGCGGGGATTGATTATATCGCATACGATGAAGACTTTGATAAAGTATTGAATGCGAGTATCATTAATGAAATGTTAGCAAACGATGAGAGCATCACACATGTTGCAATGGTTCATTCTGAAACAACAACAGGTATTTTAAATGATATTGCATCTGTCGCAAAAGTAGTAAAAGCGAATCACTGTGATTTCATCGTGGACGCAATGAGTAGCTTTGGGGGAATAGAAATTGAAGTAGAGAAGTTAAATATTGATTATTTAATAAGCTCTGCAAACAAATGTATTCAAGGGGTGCCAGGATTCTCATTTGTGATTTGTCGTCGTGATAAATTGATTGCGAGTGAAGGAAGAGCACGTTCTTTATCACTAGATCTATATGACCAGTGGAAAACGATGGACAAAGATGGGAAATGGCGTTATACATCACCAACACATGTTGTGTTAGCTTTCTATCAAGCGATGAAAGAGCTTGAAGAAGAAGGTGGTATTGTGGCAAGACAAGCAAGGTATACAAATAATGATCAAGTTTTAATTGAAAAGATGGCACAACTAGGGATGAAAGCGTACATCGATAATGAAAACCAAGGTCCTATTATTACGACTTTCTACTATCCAGAAAATGCAAACTTTAGCTTTGTGGAAATGTACGATTACATCAAAGAGAGAGGGTATGCTATCTATCCTGGTAAACTTACGAATGCAGATACGTTCCGTATTGGTAATATTGGAGAAATTTATGAAGAAGACATTGTATGCTTATGTCATATTATCGAGCAATTTTTAAAGGAGAAAACAAATGGGTAAAATTGAAGCAGTCATTTTCGATTGGGCAGGAACTTGTGTAGATTATGGTTGCTTTGCTCCAGTACAAGCATTTAAAGAAGCGTTTTTAAGCATTGGAATTGAAGCGACAAACGATGAAGTGAGAGAACCTATGGGAATGCTTAAAATTGAACATATTAAAACGATGTTAGAGATGCCTAGAATCAAACAAGTATTTCATGATAAATACAATCGTGATTATACAATGGACGATGTGAATGAAATTTACAAAGTATTTGAAACAAAGTTAATGAAAAGCATTGCACAATACACAGAGGTAAAACCATATGTGTTAAAAACCGTAAAACAATTGCGTGAAAAAGGCATTAAAATTGGATCAACAACGGGGTATACTGATGCGATGATGAGTGAAGTAGTAGCCAGTGCCAAAGCACAAGGGTATGAACCAGATTGCTGGTTTTCACCAGATAGCACAAATGGAAAAGGACGTCCTTATCCTTATATGATTTTTAATAATATGCAAGCATTGGATTTAAACAATGTTCATAAAATTATTAAAGTAGGGGATACAACTTCAGATATCAAAGAAGGAAAACACGCTGGTGTAATTAGTGTTGGTGTGTTAGAAGGAAGTTCTGAAATGGGATTAACGCAAGCAGAGTACGAAGCGTTAGATGAACAAGCAAGAAAAGCATTGCTTGAAAAAGTAGAAAAACGTTACCGTAGTGTTGGTGCAGATCACGTTATTTTAAACTTAAGTGAATTAGCTGCACTAATTGCACAATATTAAAAAAGAGGTTTAACAGCCAAATGATTTTTGAATAATCATTTAACTGTGATAACCTCTTCTTTTAGCTTATTTTAAATGGACGTTAGAAGTGAACTTCTAATGATCGATAATGAGAAAAATACAATTCTATTTTCAAGCTTCTTTCGTTTTGTTTTTAGGTTTGAAAAACTTTGCGAAAGTAGAAACAAATAAAATACCTAATGCAAGCAAACCTGCACTTGCATATGCATCAAAGCCATAAGAAAGGGCGTTAATGAACTCGTTGTTTACAAGCGAAATCATTGTTATGTACATTCCATTTTCTAAAACGAGTGGAATTAATTGTAGTGCGATTGTTATCTTTGTAATCGAATTTTATCCACTTCGTTATAAGAAAATGAATCCGATGATTATTTCAATTTTTAGTGGACTTGTAGAATTGTTTATCTATCTATAATGTTTTCTTAATAAATCTTGAATTAAGTAGCAAAAAAAGGTAAACTATAACAGTTGAAAGAGAGTGATAAAATGGCATTAACAGCAGGCATTGTAGGATTACCAAATGTGGGGAAATCGACATTATTTAACGCAATAACAAAATCGCAGGTGGAAGCAGCAAACTATCCATTTGCTACCATAGAGCCAAATGTAGGAGTAGTAGAAGTACCTGACTATCGTGTGGATCGTTTAGTGGACATTGTCAAAACAAAGAAAGCGATTTATACAACTTTTGAATTTACGGATATTGCTGGTTTAGTAAAAGGGGCAAGTAAAGGGGAAGGATTAGGAAACCAATTCCTTTCTAATATTCGTTTGACAGATGCAATTTGTCATGTGGTTAGATGTTTTGAAGATGACAACATTACGCATGTAGAGGGTAGTGTAGATCCCATTCGTGATATTGAAATTATTAACTTAGAGCTTATTTTGGCAGACCAGCAGACATTAGAAAATCGTTTATCGAAAGTAGAGCGTAAAGTTAAGGCAAAAGAACAAGAAGCAATCTTTGAAAAGAAAGTATTAGATAAATTATTAGAAGCAGTAAGAAATATGAAACCTGTTAGAAGTGTAGAGCTTGATAAAGATGAATTAGCATTAGTAAAAAGTTTTAGCTTATTAACGATTAAACCGATGATTTATGTTGCTAATATGGCAGAAGATGAAATCTCAGATCCAGATAGTAATCCATACTATGTAAAAGTAAAAGAATTAGCAGCGAGTGAAAATAACGATGTTGTTGCAATTTCAGCGAAAATAGAAGAAGAACTTTCTATGTTGGATAAAGAAGAAAAAGATATTTTCTTACAGGATTTAGGGATTGATGAAAGTGGATTAGATAAAGTTATTAGAGCGAGTTATCATATGCTAGATTTATGTACCTATTTTACAGCTGGAGTACAAGAAGTAAGAGCTTGGACATTTAAACGTGGAATGAGTGCTCCTGAATGTGCTGGGATTATTCATACAGATTTTCAAAAAGGCTTTATTCGTGCAGAAACCTATTCCTTTGATGATATTGATGCATTGGGAAGTGAACAGGCAGTAAAAGAAGCAGGAAAATTAAGATTAGAAGGTAAAGATTATATCGTGCAAGATGGAGATGTGATGCACTTTAGATTTAATGTTTAATCAATATCATATAGTATTAATAGAAACATGAGGGAGTTGATAAAATCACTTTACTCATGTTTTTTAATGGAAAGATTAAAAAAGAAGGGACATAGCTTTAATGTGTTTCAAATATAGACTTTTTAATTTGTTAATGATATAGTAAAGAAAAGGAAGAAAACAGTTGTTTTTAAAGGGAAAAAGAACTGATAATAAAGGCAACTCTATTGAAAAATAGAGCACGCAAAGCTGAAGGGTCTTCGCTGTAAATCAGAAAGATAGCCAGTTGCAATTTAATTAAATCATCCTGGTAAAATTTAATTTCATTCACACTGGCAAAGGGGCTGGTGTGTTTTTATTTTATATATTTTAAAAGGAGGGTATTATGAAAAGGAAAAGTTTTATTTTATTTGTTGTTATGATGCTAGGCTTTTGTCTTAGTGTTCCTGCAACAGCACTAAAAGCAGAGGAAATGAAAGGGGTAATTTACCATGAGATTAAAGCACATAGTGGTAGTGAATTACCAGTAGGGGATTACTTCTTATCAACTTCTCCTGATTTGGAGGATTTGGATTACTATAGTGCAACCTTTCCACCAACATTAAATGCGAGAGTGAGTGTTACTGGTGCCATAGAAAACACGCTTGAAAACTCAACATGGTCATATGAAGCTTATGGGTTAGAAAAATATACACAAGGTGGTTTTCCAGTTGATGTAATTCAAAGTGATGTGCAATTTGATGGTTGCGATGATGGACATCTTTTTGCAAGTCCTGCAAGTCAAGATGCAGGTGTTGATGGCAGACAGATGTGGAGATATTACTGTAATTATGGAGGGGCACAAGATAAAGGTCCTTACTATTTATACACGTTAAAGACAACTCCATTTACTGCTAAAGATGTAGTAATTAAGCCAAGTAATACAACCACTAAAATTAGTGAAGCAAAAGTGATTACAAAGGACGATTTAACAGTGAGTGTAGACGTTTTAATTGATGGTGTAAAGAAATCAATTGTAACCACCGATTATGAAATTTCAGCGTATGACAATTCTGTCGATCCAGCAAATAATGATACAAGCATTATATTAGAGTTTGCAGGAGAAACAAGAGGGACAACATTAGCCATTAAGTATGAAGTGAGTGATCCTATTGAAAAGGTGGAAGAAACACCTAAAGAGGAGCAAACACCTAAAGTAGAAGAAACAAAAGCATCACCAAAAACAGGATATACATCACCTGTTTTAGAAATCGTATTGATAATAGGTCTTGCTGTGGGAGCTTGTGGTTTTATTGAATACAAGAAAAGAAAAATGAATTAATTAAGTGAAGTATAATGAAATTAGATAATAAAAAATGGTATTCTTCATTTCTTAATTTCACAAAGGCTAAGAAAAAGTTGTTGTTGACATTGTTGCAGATGCTCATTATTGCGATTGCTTTCTTTGATATTGGCTACATTGTAGGGACAAAACAGATTAGGGAAGTGCCTAAGGTGGCAGCCGTAGTAGATAAAAAAGAAGATAAAAAGCAAGACGAGAAAAAAGATAGTGATGCAGAAAAGCAAAAGGAAACAATCACTGCAATTTATAACCCGATTGATTTTGATGCATATTGGGCGATGAATGCAGATGTATATGCATATATTTATATTGATGATACGCAAGTAGATTATCCTATTCTCCAGCATTCAAGTGATAATTCATGTTACTTGAATTACATGATTGATGGGACAAAGAGCTATCCAGGAAGTATTTATACAGAGAAAGAAAATAGTAAAGGTTTCACAGATAAAAATACAATTATTTATGGGCATAACATGATTCAAAATGGTTCAATGTTTAATGGTATTACCAAATATGAGGATCAAAGTTTCTTTAAAGAACACCCATACATTTACATCTATACACCATATAGTATTTTAATCTATCATGTTTTTGCGGCCTATGAAAGTAACAATCAACATTTACTAGCAACGTATAATTTTAATGATAGTGGGGTATATCAAACCTATTTAAATGAGATATTTGCGAAAACAAGTGGTGTGATTGATCATAGCGTCAATGTATACAATTATGATAATATCATTACTTTATCCACCTGTTCAGAAGTAGGGGATAATCGTTTCTTAGTACAAGCAGTATTAGAAAAAATAGAATATATTCCTTATAAGAGTGAAAGAGCATTAAATGAGGGAGAACAGGCATTGCAAGGGGCAAAGCTACCAGATTAAAGGATAAAAAGATAAAACAGGACTCTAGTGGTAGGGTCCTTTTTAATGCCACCTTCATATTTCTTGTGTTATAATAAAAAACAATAGGAGGTGTGTAATCATGTATGAAGTCATATTACTTGGTGCAATGATTGTATTGTTATGTATTGTATCGACTAAGGTTTCTACGAAATTCAATATTCCCTCTTTACTTATTTTTATTGGTTTAGGAATGTTATTTGGTAGTGATGGTATTTTCAAAATTGAGTTTAGTGATTATCATTTCAGTGAACAGTTATGTACTATCTGTTTAATATATATTATGTTTTATGGTGGTTTTTGCATGAATTGGAAGTATGCAAAAGGAGTAGCCATTAAAGCAAGCTTATTATCTACACTAGGAATTGTACTTACCTGTGTATTTGTTGCTATCTTTACACATCTTGTGTTTAAAGTAAGCTTATTAGAAGGGTGTTTAATTGGAGCAGTATTATCATCAACCGATGCTGCATCTCTATTCACGATATTAAGAATGAAAAAACTAAATTTAAAAGGAGGAATCGCCCCTTTATTAGAGATGGAAAGTGGTAGTAATGACCCTTTTGCATATATGTTAACAATGATTTTATTAAGTGTAATGGCAAATACAAGTGTTTCTATTCCTCTTTTAGTAGTTTCACAAATTGTGTTTGGTATAGTATTTGGTTTATTATGTGGTAGTATTGGTTTATTTCTATCAAGTAAACTTCATTTTAAAGAAGTTGGTTTACAATCTATCTTTGTAGTAGTCATTGCCCTGTTATCCTTTAGCTTACCTTCGATGGTTAATGGAAATGGTTTTTTAAGTGTATATATTACAGGGATTATTTTAGGAAATGCTAAAATACAAAATAAAGTTGAACTTGTTCATTTCTTTGATGCGATTTCACAAATGTCGCAGATTGTTTTATTCTTTGTTCTAGGTCTTTTAGCCTTCCCATCACAAATACCAGATATTGCTTTTGTGGCAATCACTATCTTTATCTTTTTAACATTAATAGCTCGTCCTTGTGCTGTCTTTATTTGTTTAAGTCCTTTTAAAGTTCCTTTGAAACAACAATTATTTGTCGCCTTTAGTGGACTACGAGGAGCTGCATCTATCGTATTTGCGATTATGTGTGTTGTTTCTAGTGCGTATACAAGCAATGATATTTTTCACATTGTTTTCTTTGTCAGTTTATTATCTATTACATTACAAGGTACACTATTGCCCTATGTAGCGAAAAAATTGAACGTGGAAGATGAAAATAATGATACAATGAGTACTTTTAATGATTACCTGAGTGATAAGCCACTTGCTTTACTAGAAGTTAAACTAAGTGAAAAGCACCCTTGGATTAATCAAAAACTACAACACATCGTTATGCCTTCTGATATGCTAGTTGTCGCTATTAAAAGAGGAAAAGAAATGATTTTACCAAAAGGGAATAGTGAAATTTTAAAAGATGATATTTTAGTGATTTGCTCATTTAGCTATGAAGGTAGTGATCTTTATTTGGAAGAAGTGCATATTGATGAAAAACATTTCTGGGTAGGTATGAATATGAATGAAATTGATGTCGCTAATCATTTTTTAGTCGTTATGATTAAGCGAAAAGATGAAATTATTGTACCAACAGGGGATAGTGTGATTTGTGTTGATGATACATTAGTGATGTGTAAAAAAGACTTTTTCGCTTAGTGAATCGGTAGCAATCGTTTCCATGCGTTAAATAGATGTATGGTATAATAAGAAAAAGTAGGTGATTTTATGCAACAAGAATCTTTGTTTTATAATGCGAATACACAAGAGCCTTTAGCCAATCGTTTACGCCCACAAACACTTGAGGAGTATGTTGGACAACAGCATTTAATTGGGGAAGGCAAAATACTATCACAATTAATTGAAAATGATACATTGAGCAGTATGATTTTTTGGGGCCCTCCAGGAGTAGGGAAAACGACATTAGCAAGAATTATTGCCAATAAAACACAGGCTAAATTTATTACCTTTAGTGCGGTTACTAGTGGGATTAAAGAAATCAAATTGGTGATGAAACAAGCTGATGAAGCAGCTGTATATGGACAAAAAACAATAGTCTTTGTCGATGAAATTCATCGCTTTAATAAAGCACAACAAGATGCTTTTCTACCTTTTGTGGAAAGAGGGAGCATTGTCTTAATTGGGGCAACTACTGAAAATCCATCATTTGAAGTAAATTCTGCCTTATTATCAAGATGTAAGGTGTTTGTGTTAAAAGGTTTAAATGCTGAGGATCTAACATTGATGATGAAAAGAGCTTTAGAAGATCGGCGAGGATTTGCGAATTTACATGTTCAAATTGAGGAAGATTTATTGTATATGATTGCTAATTTTGCAAATGGAGATGCTAGAACAGCATTGAATACATTAGAAATGGTTGTATTAAATGGAGAAAGAATAGAGAATGAAGTTGTTGTTACAAAAGCTTTATTAGAACAATGTATCAATCAAAAATCACTTCTCTATGATAAGCAAGGGGAAGAACATTATAATTTAATTAGTGCTTTGCATAAATCAATGCGAAACAGTGATGTGAATGCAGCGATTTATTGGTTAGCTAGAATGCTTGAAGCAGGAGAAGATCCTTTATATATCGCAAGAAGATTAGTTCGTTTTGCTAGTGAAGATGTAGGTATGGCAGATAGTCGAGCTTTAGAAATCTGTGTTGCAGCCTATCAAGCAAGTCATTTTATCGGTATGCCAGAGTGTAGTGTGCATTTAACCCACGCTGTTACTTACTTATCATTAGCACCAAAAAGCAATGCTTTGTATATGGCTTATGAAAGTGCTAAAAAAGATGCTATCGAAATGTTAGCAGAACCAGTTCCTTTAGTTATTAGAAATGCACCAACAAAACTAATGAAAGATTTAAACTATGGAAAAGGATACGCATATGCACATGAGTATGAAGATAAGTTAACGACAATGCAATGTATGCCAGATTCATTAGTGGAACGTGAGTATTATCACCCAACCAATCAAGGTAGTGAAGTCAAGGTGCAGGTAAGAATGAAACAGATTGAAGATTGGAAAAAGCAACGCAAATAGTAAAAGGAAGGGCAGATTAATCTGTTCTTTTTTGTTGGGGGTTAAAAAGAAGATGTGGGTAATAGTGTACATATTCATATAATCGTGTATGATTAAAGTAACAACATACAGGAGGCTATGGATATGAAAAAACGCTATATAGAATTTGTCGATGTGATGAGTGAACAGTTGCGTCTTGCGTTAAAACAAGAAGAAATACTTGATGAATGTGCAAAGACGATTGCCAAAACAGTAAAGAATGATGGTGTGATTCATGTGTTTGGGTGTGGGCATTCACAGATGTTTGGTGAGGAATTGTGTTTTCGTACAGGAGGACTTGTCCCTGTCAATGCGATCATGATTCCACAATATAATATTTATCCTAAAGCAAGATTATCACAGATGATGGAACGTTGTGAAGGGTTTGCCCCAGCAGTATTAGATACGATGAATACAAGTGATGCGGATACGATGATTATTGTATCGGTATCAGGTAGAAATGCAGCAGGGATAGATATGGCATTGGCAGCGAAGAAAAAAGGTATGAAAGTCATAGGTGTTACATCGCTAAATTATTCTACACAAGTAACCTCTCGACATTCAAGTGGGAAGTTATTAAAAGATGTCAGTGATATTGTTTTGGATATTTGTGGAATAAAAGGCGATTCTGTTTTACACGATGAGCGAGTAAGTGAGAATTTTTGTTCAACATCAACCGTTGTCGCAATGAGTCTATTGATTGGTATCGTAGGAGAGAGTATACAGATTCTTGCTGAGCAAGGGATCAATCCTCCTATTTGGGTAAGTGGTAATTTAGATCGTGGTGATGAAATTAATAATGAGCATATGCGTAAGTATAAAGGGAAAATAGACATCATCTAAAAGGAAATATTAATGGCATTTCAAGTTAAGGGGATAATAGTTAATGATTTAACATGATTACCCCTTTATTGCTTTTTATTCAAGTGTAAATATACATGTAAAAAGTGATTGATTTACAATAAGAAAAAAAACAGGTAATTCACTTTTATAGGAACTACCTGTTTTGCTTATTTATTCAGATTTAGTTGAAAAGAAGGATATACTGTTTTTGTTGTTTGAATATTTAGTAATCGTTTTCTAAGAGCACTTCGCTGTAAATGATTACCGATAAATATTGCTTTCGCTGTTTCTTTTTCATCAAAACCAGTAATACTATAACGATCATTTACAACATCGAAACGAAACCATTCATTGTTTATTTCAGCGAACCCTTTTGCCCGACATATTTGTCCATATTGTCCATGAATCAGTTCTTCTAAAAAGTAAAGTAAATGGATAGGAGTAGGGAATCTGATGTTTTCTAAGCCCATGTTCTCCATTTCAATCGTAGCTGTTTCTTGTTGCTTAATCTCTTTGTCTTGTTCGCTTAATAGTAGTGATTGCCACCAATCTTTATCTTGCTTACTGTAATGCTCAATTTGTATATGTGCATCAGGATTCATTGCGTGTAATTCACTTTCAATCTTATTAGTATCGCTAAGTTCTAGGACATCGCCTTTTGATATAACGATGGTTGCTGCACTTTTCAATTGATCAATGTAAATATCATGGTACTTTTGCATATAAGTATCAAAGCAATGATAGTCAATGATGGTAATTGGTTTAAGCAATGTAATACGTTCATATTCAATTTGTTTAATATTGTTGATAACATTGCTAAGGACACCAACGCCTGTTGGTTCAACAACTAAGTATTCAGGATCAAGCGTATTAGCTATCGTTAAAATAGAAGATGCAAAATCTGATTTCATTGAGCAACAAATACAGCCTTCTGTTAACTCCCAAATATTGATTTCTTCATTTTCTAAAATTTCTTTATCAATTCCTGTTTCGCCATATTCGTTTTCCATTACGACAAAATCTTTTTTTGTTTGTTTGGCTAGTTCTTTAATGAACGTCGTCTTACCAGCTCCTAAAAAGCCAGACACAACAAGTATCTTCATAAAATCCTCTTTTCATATTAAAATTAATCTTGAATTTTTACAACTGGTTTAATTAAATCTTTTGGTTTATCACGCATTAAGAATAATGCTTCTTCACAATGATCCCAACCTTCAAATACATGTGATACTAATGGGTGTACATCTAATTTACCTGCAGCGACTAAAGCACCTAATTTTTCCATACGAAGTCTACCACCAGGCATTAAACCTCCATTAATTTGTTTGTGTCCCATACCTACACCCCATTCTACACGAGGAATGTTAATGTATGTTCCACTTCCTAAGTAGTTTACATTACCGATTTTACCACCAGGTTTTAAACATTTTACTGCTGATTCAAAAGTTTCTACACCACCACCAGCAACGATGACTTTATCTACACCTTTACCATCAGTCATTGCTAATACTTGATCTTCAATTGTTCCATTTTTATAACTAATGAAATCAGTTGCACCATATCCTTTCGCAGCGTCAATACAAACTTGTCTTGTACCAACAGCGATAATTCTTGATGCACCACGCATATTTGCACCTGCTACAGACATTAAACCAACAGGTCCAATTCCGATGACTAAGACAGTATCACCAAATTGTACATCTGCTAATTCAACACCATGGAAACCAGTAGGTACCATATCTGATAACATACATGCATCAACAGGATCGATGTTGCTTGGCAATAAAGCTAAGTTTCCATCTGCATCATTTACATGGAAAAATTCTGAGAATACTCCATCTTTAAAGTTTGAGAATTTCCACCCTGCTAACATTCCACCTGAATGCATAGAATATCCTGCTTGTGCTTCTAATGAATTCCAATCAGGTGTAATTGCTGGAACTAATACACGATCACCAGGTTTAAAGTCTTTGACTAATGATCCAACTTCTACAATTTCAGCACAACATTCATGACCTAAGATCATATTATGTCTTTCACCGATTGCTCCTTCCCATAATGTATGTACATCTGATGTACAAATCGCAATTGCTAATGGTTTACAAATGGCATCTAAAGGGCCACACTCAGGGCGATCCTTTTCAATCCATCCTGATTCTCCAATTTTAAGCATTGCATAACCTTTCATAAGTTTACCTCCTTGCGTGAAAACGCTTTCTTGTGTAAATTTTAACATATATAGTTATATTACTCAATTAGTATGCTGTGTGAAATTGTGTGTAATACTAAAAAACAAACGCACATCATTAGATATGCGTTTGTTTTACTATTTTATGTAATTAAGAATATCATCAAAACAACTTGTATCTACACTTTCAATGTTACCTTCATCACATGCTTTTGCAAGTGTTGGATCAATTGGCATTTTCGCAATGATTTCTAACTGATACTGTTTTGCAATTTCATCAATACAACTTTCACCAAAGACAGAATATTTCTTGTTGTTGTCAGGACATAAAAAGTAAGCATAGTTTTCGACTAAACCAAGAATGGGAATATTCATCATGTTCGCCATTTTCACTGCTTTTTCAACAATCATAGATACTAATTGTTGAGGTGAGCTAACAACGATAATTCCATCGACTGGTAAGGATTGAAAGACAGTTAAAGGCACATCACCAGTTCCTGGAGGCATATCGACAAACATATAGTCAATATCTTCCCATAATACATCTTTCCAAAACTGTGTTACAACATTGGCAATCACAGGCCCACGCCAAACGACTGGATCACTATCATTTTCTAACATTAAATTTGTGGATATGATGTCGATACCACTACGGCTTTTTACAGGGTAAATCAATTCATTAGTGCCACTCGCTTTCTTTGTTAAACCAAATACCTTAGGAATGGAAGATCCTGTAATATCGGCATCTAAAATAGCTGTTTTATAACCCATTTTATTTACACTGACGGCTAGTAAAGAAGTAACACTTGATTTACCAACACCTCCTTTTCCACTCACTACCCCAATTACTTTTTTTACTTTACTGGCAGCATTTAGTGCTGTTTTTTGAGGGGTACGATCTTTACAATCTTTTGCACAACTTCCACAGTCGTGATTACAATTTTCACTCATTTTTCTCTACTCCTTTATTTTATGATTCACTCTACAATTAATATGTAAAGTTTCACAAGTGGAAATCAATTTATCGATCAAACATACAATGAATGCTTCTTTACGATTAGGAAAGCAACGAAAGGTTAACGGCCACATATGAGAAAGAATGATTCTTTCTTCTAATGGGTTAATTTGATAGTAGCGTAAAGCATTGATTCTTGCTTTTTTAGCATGATGGAAACCATGCCATTTATGCGTATCATCTTTTATGTGCCAATCATATAAATACAAGTCATGTAGTAATGCACCTCGTATTAAACTTTTATCGTTACAACGTAAACGCATACGTTTTGCCAACCAATAGCTATAAAATGCCACACTTACACAATGATCATATGTACTTATACGACCATGCTGAAGATATTGCTTGGTTTGATAAAAGGGCAATGAGTTTAACACTTCATTGGCAACAGAAAGAAAAAAAGCAGTTTCTTTGTTTGTTAGCTTCATTGATTTCACTCCTGTTTCTTATTATACACCTAAATGCTTGTTTCGTTCCATTATCTTGCAACAACACTTATTAATTAAATCCACTCTTTATTAATATGAAGAAAAAAGGGAAAAGTTGTGCTATCTCTTTGCTTTGATTGTCTATTGTTGTGCTATAATAAGAAGGTAATATTTGTTGGAGGAAACGTATGAGTACAGTATATGAAAAGTCATTAGCAATGCATAAAGAAAATAAGGGGAAAATTGAAGTGGTTTCTAAAGTAAAGGTAGAAACGATGGATGATTTAAGCTTAGCATATACACCTGGAGTGGCACAGGCTTGTAAGGAAATACATAAGTGTGAAGAAGATGTTTATACATATACATCAAAAGGAAATTTAGTGGCCGTCGTTAGTGATGGGAGTGCTGTTTTAGGATTAGATGGAAAGCCTCATACACCCGCTTTATCCGGTGACAATTTTTTCAGTTTGAATGGAACAGTCAGTCAATACATAGGTGATGTGGAAGTATTATGCTGGGGATGTTATAATAATAACAGTCCGAATAATAAACCCGGATTATATGTGCCAACATGGTTTACTAAGGATAAAGGTAAAACTGTATCATTGGTTTATCAAAACTCTGTCAGTATCCCTGCTAATAAAACAGCACCTATTCAGGCAAGACACGTACATCAGGTTGCACAAAATCCTAAAGACGAAAGTTTTTGGATTCAGACAGGTGATGAAGTAAGGTCGTTATATAG
>SAAR01000828.1 GCA_009916335.1 Erysipelotrichia bacterium
GTGGAATATGGATGGTCTGGTGACATAAATTTAAAACTTCAAATGAGATGCCATGTTTTTCATTGCCAAAAACAAGCACTATCTTTTTATCGGGGTACTCGACACATGCATAGTTTTTACTTTCACTGCTTATTTCGGCTGCATAAACCCTATATTCTAATTCCTTTAAAGTTTTTATTGTCTCACTGGTTGTGTTGCCTTCATAAATTTTAATCCATCTGTCTAGTTTTCTACTTGTCTTTTGAATTTTTTTCGAAGAAACACTAGGGGTTTTTCCGCATAAATGTACCGCTTCAAAGCAAAAAGCTTCACATAGGCGGATAGATAACGCCTATATTATATGCATTGCTTAATCCATCAAGCACGATTTGTACAGGAACCCTTTTCCTTTGTATGAAATCTTCTTTTAATAGTTTATTTTTTCTAAGAGACTCTTTATCTAACTGTATATCCATTTTCTCCCCCTTTTTTTACAAAATAATACTTCTTTATTTGGACATATTAATGTCTTAAAGTAGAAACTGTCAGATGTGGGCCGCCACTGTTTAAAATACATGCATCACGGTTTTTTACTGACACCATCAGGAGTAGCTTATTGTGAAGATATGAGTAATGCAGTAAGTTTGACAATGTAGCTGTAAAATCATGTTGTAAGTATTTCATTTTGAGTCTCAGAGTGCCAGACGCAGTGCTATTTAAGTCATATAAAATTTATACGAAAGCCTAAATAATGCCTTGCTTTAAAAAAATATGAACTTCAACTTAAAACCCTCTGTAGAATTTTGGACTTCGTCTGACAGTAGTGAAAGTATTTATATAATTTACGGATTTAACCAGCAAATTTCTTGAGAAATTATGCAATCTTTTCCAATAACATGTTCTAAATATTTGGTATAGAATTCAAGTTGTTTATCATAACCATGTTCAATCATTACTTCTTCAGGTGTTTTTCCTTTTAACGCAGTCGTTTTAAAATCAACAAGAGGATTTTTTACTTTTGAAAAGTCGATGGCGTCGAGGGCTTCTTCGGTGTGAAGATCTCGGGGATTTCCTTGGTCGTCTACCCTATTCCAATCGAAAATTCGATATGTGATGTCCGAAGTTTGTTGAATTTCGGCAAGCAGAATCCCTTTACCGATGGCGTGAACCCTGCCAGCAGGAATAAAAGCAGTGTCGCCAGCTTTCACAGGCACTTTTTCCAAAACATCGGTTAAGCTATTCTCTTTTAAATGAAACAGATACTCCTCTTTGCTGATGTAATGACTGTAATGAGTTAGTTTGATTAGATGTCTGTATATTGAGTCATCAAGATTCTCTTTCAGGAGTTTATAGCAATCTCTTCCAAAAGCAAGGATTATTGCCGCGGGCTGTTATGCCGT
>SAAR01000829.1 GCA_009916335.1 Erysipelotrichia bacterium
TTGTTATGTAGAGCACTGAAAGGTTAAGATTAGAGCGAGGTGACCATAAATTGCGGGGGTGTGCAGTTTTTATGAACGGTTAACAAAATGTACCAACACTAAACTAACGTGTTAGATGTCATTTCACTATAACACACCGCAACGTAGTGTGTTTGCAGTCATATGAACAGACACCAATGAGCCAATATTCAAGGCAGTTTTTATGGTGCCAAAATCCGGCGTGAGAGAGACAAAGTACTCCCAGGGAGCTAACGATCTCTACTAAGTATACAAATACTTCTGGTGATTTGATATCAATTTCTTAACATTTTGTTGTTTTTCAAATTAATAAATTTTGCATAGAATATCGAAAAATCATTTATTAGCTGGGTTAAGGTTAATTCTAAGTATATATCATTTAATAATTCGTGTTGAGTTGTTCGTGATTTGAAAATACCATCTGTTTCGGACTTGTCGGTTTTAAACAGAGCAACAATCATATTACTTACAACCCAAGCCTGCAGCCATTCTATCAGCGCTGATTTAATCGAGAGTGTGGCGGTCGTAGCACAAGGTAGTGTAGTTGGTATAATGGAACCAGCGTATCGAGGTTCAAGTCCTCGCGATCGTATGTTTTAACTGTTCCACATTGTTTCACGATTTATTGTTATAAACATTAATTTTCGAACCATATCTAAAGAACCTTTAAAGAACAACCAAACATGACAAGTCCATTACAATTGTTTTGATCGTTCACTGGACTGGCCAAGTCCGCAAAATTACGCAGCGACTTTGTATCGACAGGTCATCCAGCAATCATTGATTTTCCTATATTTTAAAAATCAAGTTACTTTCCCAAGTCAATTATTTTATTGGTTTATAAATTAAAATTCACCAAAAGTGAGCTATTAAATGCGGAAAGATAGGACCTGACAAATAGCCAACAATTCCAAACATAAAATTGATAAAATTATAAGCAGTTTCAAAGTTCGTAAACACGAAAATTTTTGAAAATAATTAGATATACATATGATAATCCGAATACCAGTCGGATAAAGAGACGAAAATGGCGATTTCTAACATTGTGATAATTTGTGTTATAATATTCACAATTTAAAATATCAATTTCAAACTAATCGAATTAAAATTTATTGGAGGTTGAGTTTTTAACCAAACGCCAAACTGAACCCATTATATGGATATGGTTACCATGGAATCCGTGGCGGTCGTAGCACAAGGAAGTGAGGTTGGAGTACTTTTCCAACGAATCGAGGTTCAAGTCCTCGCGGCAGCATATTTTAGCTCTCGTCATATTTGTACATGATAAATATTTATAAAAACATATTTTGGAACCATTCCTAAAGAACATTTCAAAAAGTTCCAATTTCAAGAAGTACAT
>SAAR01000830.1 GCA_009916335.1 Erysipelotrichia bacterium
TAGTAGACCCAGAACAAACATTGGCTTTTAATACCTTTGTTAGTTACACAAAAGCATTAGATGCTAACGGACAAGAAGTGAAGTTAAGTGATAAAGAAGTCGAAACTTATGCAATAATGGCAGAAGAGATTGCAAAGGCTGATAAATCTCCTGCATATTACTATATTGGTGATTTGGTTCGCAATTTAAAGGGAAAGAAACCAACTTTGAGTTCTGTTTACTATCTATTGGAAGCAAACCGTATTTCTGTAAGAGAATTGATTAAAGAGGAGGAGTTGGATTTATCTGTTAATGATTACTCCCAAAATTTAGACACCTCTTATCAAAGTGAGCAAGAAAAATCTTTAGTGGAAAACGTAACACATAATATTGAACTTGTTAATAAAAATGTAGCTATTGTTCATTATATGGTAAAAGGTTCTTTTACAAAATACGCAATTGAAGATTGGGAAAATTCTGAATCTAACTTGTTATCTGTTAGAATTAACAGCAAAAAAGAAAAAGACGATATGATTAATACCATTGCTCATTATAAAGATATTTCTAATTTCTTTTTAGCAGAATATGTTATTTCTGCTAAAAACCAAAATGTTGAAGAGGATGATATTATGGTAGGGGATTATTCATACTATAAACCAGCGTTTACTTGGTGTATTTCGCCAAAAATTGAAGAAATTGCTAGTGTCTATTATGATATTGTAGAACCACAAGTTTATCAAGGGACTTTTACAACAAGAGATTCTGCGTACCAAAAAACATTAGAAAAATTAGATAATAAATATACGTTAGCAGAAATTGAATCAGCAATACAAACTTATGAATATTGGGCGTTGATTGAATAGTAATTGGAATCATGAGAAATGTTCAAAGGGGTAATAAAACATGGAAAATAAAAATAACAAAGAAAATAAAAAATCGAATAAAATATTCAATATCTTTTTAGCCATTGCAGTATTAGGGACAGTGGGGTATACAGGTTATCGTTTATATGATGAACTATGGCCTAAAAGTAATGAAACAATTTACAATAAGATAAAAGCAGATAAAGAAAGTAATCGAAAAATAGATTATTTTGATTTAGAAGAAATTGAAAAGGAGACTGATAGAAGTTTATACTATACAGAATTAGAGCGAGAACCATATAAAGAGAACACTCTTGGTGGCGGTCAAATGGTTATCACTTCAGGAAGTGGATATGAAAAATATTTAAAAAAAATTACTGGACTTTATGAGAATGGCAAACTAATTTTTTCAACAGCTGGAACCAGTCTAAGACACCCAGAGGATGAACTAGTAGACCCAGAACAAACATTGGCTTTTAATACATTTGTCAGCTATACAAAAGCGTTAGATGATAATGGGCAAGAAACAAAGCTA
>SAAR01000831.1 GCA_009916335.1 Erysipelotrichia bacterium
GGTGGAATGCCGTGTGCGGTGAAAGTCGCATGCACGGTGTGAAGGAGGGGAAAATCTGGAGATTATCTCAAAGGATTACCTATTCCTATTGATTACGGTGTTTGTAATGACATTGTTTTACATGGATGTATTGAAAAGAAAAGACAATACTACGACATTGTTGGCTATCCAAGCTGTAATGATTGTGCTCTTTATACTTGTTTCAAGTGGGGTATTGTTGTTAGGTGGAACGATAGCTATTCTCTCTTAACGTCTAGAACAAAAAACCTAAATTTTTTGCAAGCCATTCTCTATATTTTCGCATCAAAAGTGCGAGAAAAATGCTTCCTATAGCAATATAGGACCATAGAGTTTGGTTTAGCAAAAATGCATACAAGGCTATGAGGATCATCGACAAGGTAAAAAGTACCAATGAGTGTTTTTGAATAAATGCCATTGCTTATTCCTGAGAGTGTTTGTGAAATCATAGCAAAAAAAAATCAAATTATGAAAGGAGGCAGAAGATGATTAGTTCAAAAGATGTCCAAAATGCTTTTACGCGATATGACTTCTTAGAGTTAATGTATCAAGCTGGTTTTAAACCATCAAAATACCTAAAACAACACGAAATTGACACCAAAAAGTTCATTACAATCCGTTGTAGTGAGCACGATGATGGTGAAGAAGGAAAGAAAAGAGCGAGTTGCGTTGTTAACATGAATTCGTTCTCGTATTCGTGTAAAAGTTGCGGACATCAAGGAAATCTATTTGACGTTGCCATGATGATTTTGAGGACTGACAGTTTTTATGAAGCTGTTAAATATCTTGCTAATCAAAAAGGTATTGTAGATAATGGATCTTCTACGTCATCTTTTACCCACTATAAACCAATAGTTAAGAAAAGTGTTGTGCCTGCTATTGAGCAGATTAAATACTTTACCTTTGATCCGACAAAGGCATATAGAACTTTTACCAATGAAGATCTCATTGCTGGATATTCTAGCTTTTCTGATTTGATGAAGTTTAAAGCCATTATGTCTGTTTTGGTGCGCCATTCACTCGAAACCAACCAAGCCAAAAAGATTGAGTACCTCTGTAATGAGAGAAAAATTAATCCAAATAATCCAAGACTCAAACGCGTTGGATTATTGCCAAAGTGGAAAGAGGATAAGGATTTCTGGAAATGGTTTGAAAGAACGTTTCCTGTAGCGGATTTAGTGCGATTTGGGCTTTACCGTCCTTCTGATGCTAAATTTGCACCTTTAACATGGAAATATTTTGGCGAAGACATGATTGTGTGTGCGACTTGTTGAACAGTGAAAAGCTGTTCTAACTCCGTATTAACGGGGTTAAACTAATAATTTGAAGAGTGGAATGAAGGCGTAACGTCCTGAAACG
>SAAR01000832.1 GCA_009916335.1 Erysipelotrichia bacterium
ATATATAGCTGTATGCATTATCCCCTGAAACACCATTTTTTTATTTTCTTTTAATATTTGCAGTAGCGAAGACATAGACCATCGATCATAAAGAACAATGCTTTCCTGACTGAATTTGTAAATGATATCTTCCCTGGCCTCTTTATAAGACTTATAACGCTCAGTTAAATAATCAATTTTTTTAGGGGATTTAGTAAGTGAACCTGAAGTCACATTCTGAAAGTAAAGCTCAGAATTACATATTGATATTTTTTCACTACCAGCGAGAAGTCTCAGCGTGAATAAGTGATCTTCATGTACCTTTCTGTCTGTAAATATAGCGCCAGATTTCAATACGAGATCTTTCCGGAAAATATAAGTCCATACAGCAGCTGTCCACTGCCCTTTCTTCAAAAGATAATTAAAAACTTCGTTACTATTGCTTTCGATGTATGCTAATGGAAAATGTACCTTTTTAAACCTGTTTCCTTGCGAATCTAATACCGTAGAGCAAAAATATATCATATCCGGTTTATCATTACTTAACTCTGTAAAAACCGATATGAAATTAGCAGAAATCATATCATCTGAATCACAGAAGAATACATAATCTCCCTCTGCGTAATTTAAGCCCGTTGATCTGGCTTTTGCCGCCCCCTGATTAATACTATTAATGTATTTTATTTTTATAGAGGGGTTGTCACTTGTAAATTTAGTTATTATGTCATGCGTTGCGTCCCATGAGCCATCATTAATCAACACTAGTTGTACGGTTTCATTAAGCTGCTCTTTTATTGAGAGAAGCAATTTTTCGATATTTGACTCACAGTTATAACATGGTATGATTATTGATAATAACATCATTTATTCCTCAGTATATTGTTTAGAACGATTGCGTTAAATTCCTTTATCTCTTTTACTGGAGAGGTGAGTATAGAAGCAATGTATACAGACATACATGAAAAAATAATCACAACCATTGACAAAATAGGAGAGGTAATAGTTAAAAAAAGAATCAACAGGTAACCCGTTACAAGCATAGGTAAAGTGTGTATAAGCGGTACGAAGACGGCATAGATGTAACTCTTTACTTTGATATTTAAACAGGGTCTAACCTGGAAAAAATATCCCATAACAAGATTTACTATTTGAATACATAAGAATGAAAACACTATCCCTGTAAGACCATATTGTTTACCCAGAAACCATGTTAAAGGAATACCAAGCGCTAACTTAAATACTCCCAGGTAAACATTTCTGTACATTTGCCCTTTAGCAAGCAAGACAGAGATAACAGGCACATCAAGGGATCGCGCCGCCCCAACCAAACATAAAATCTGTACAATAGGGGTGATGAACTGCCATTTCTGCTCAACGGCGATCGTTCGGGGCGG
>SAAR01000833.1 GCA_009916335.1 Erysipelotrichia bacterium
TCACAAAGCCAGATAAGTGGGCATTATATGTAATTGCTGTAAGTAGCTGTGCTACACTGCGTTTAACCAATGCCTACACACTCCAGACATATGAGAGTAGCCTTTTGCAGCACTTGGGTAATTTCGTTATTATAAATACCATAGCCTATACACCCTAAAGCTACTAGCCATAATAATTTTTTCATAGTAAACTTCCTATTCGTAATGTTTTAAAAGATCTTCAATGCGTTCTCTTTTAGTTTTAGGCACCTTTTTCTCGTAATTGCGGAAATTATTATCCCGATGATCCGTAGAATAATCTGCATAGTCAACATCATAGGAGTGGTCATAGGACTTGCCATAATCACCATGTCCATCATCTAAATAAATTTGCATCTGCATGTGTATCACTTCTTTCTGTATTTCTGTATCTTCATTCTACCATAAAATTTGTAAAATGAATATGAACTACAACATTAAGCTGTGATGGCTAAAATACATATTGCACTGGCACATATTTTATTATATAATTGCACATACCGAAATTTTAAAAACATACCGTTGTAACAAATCGGTAGCTTGTTTTGGAACTATAGCTCAGATGGTTAGAGTACCACGTTGACATCGTGGGGGTCACTGGTTCGAATCCAGTTAGTTCCACCAGAACAAAATAAAAATAGTCAAAGAGGGAAATTTTATTGACGAGAGCAAATGGGTCAAGGCCTGCCAAAAATAAGTTCTAGTCCACTGATGCAGGCCGCGCACCCCTGAGCGAATATCAATAAAATTCCCCCGTATATAAAAAGGAGTATAGAACGAAATTGTTATTTCGTTCTATACTCCTTTTTTTTAATTTTCGCCCTTACTTTTCTTCATATCATAAAGCTTTTGATCAATTAAATTTGCTTGTTGTCTAAAATCCTCAAAATTATCAGCAGTAACAGTATCAACCGCATAGCTAATACCGGGAGCATAGGGTAGCTCCATGCGCTTTAACAAGACATCCACCAAAGATAATTTCTCTTGAACCTGTTCTTTGGTGAGTATTTCTGACAATACAGAAAATTCATCCCCGCCAAACCTACAAATAGCAGCCTGCTGAAAAAAGGCTTCTTTTAACAGCCCTGTTACATGCAAAATATATTCATCACCTGTCTTATGTCCATACTTATCATTGGCAATTTTGAGATGATCTAAATCCAAGTAAGCTAAAGTAAATTTGGTTTTTGTTCCTACCAGCTTGTCTAAAAAAGACCGATAATAGGTTCTGTTATAAACACCGGTTAATTCATCTGTAATGGAATCATTATATAACTTTAACAAGCGTTCGTGTTCAGAAGTCAAATCCGTCAGGACAAGTACGGCTCCATTAATCTCCCCATCCGGTGTAAT
>SAAR01000834.1 GCA_009916335.1 Erysipelotrichia bacterium
GATTTATATTATTAATTATTTTCAGGCTGGTGCTGGCAGGATGGGCTCTTCACATAGTACAAGCATGGGATGGGCTTCTTTTGAGGGCAAGATAGATTTTAATTATATTAGAAAAACAGCGAAAGAAATGCTAAAAAGATCAATGGAAGATAACAACCCTTGTATAAATGAAATGAGGACTTATTACACGATTGTCAGGGTTGAAAATGACAAAGTTACAGGGAAGTACGTTGGTAGCTTCAAAAGTTTAAATATTATGGACTGGAAGATGCTCAAGTGAGTACGTTTGTTGATAAAGGTGATTATTCCATTACAAAGAGTCTTTCTTGAATGGCAGAAGAGAATTAAGCCGTGTATTGGTTTTTACTAAAACAGATTTTGAGAAGCAAATAAACTCTCTATTAAATCAGTTGGAAACAAAAATCAATTACTATAAATACAAAGCAAATAAAGCTGTTTAAAAACGGCATTACTGAGCGAGGAGCGAGAGATGGCGCAAGAAACACTTGAACTTGAAGAAGAGTATTGTGCTGAAAATCAAAATATCCTAACCAAACGCATCGTGGGATATGTTTTAAATAAAAACAAAAAATACAAAGATATTAATTTGCTAGGTTTTTCACTTTATGACATTGTTCGTTCCGCAATAGACATAAATGACGATGCACAATTTTATTGTTTGCATAACGCAGAAATGTATGCAAAAGACATAATTTATAAAACCGAAGAGCGTGATTTCAAAAAAGCATTAAAGTCTCTAAAAGAGATGTTTAAAGACTTTAAAATCATTAATAATGGTGAGGCTTATAGTTGTTCTACCAAATTTATAATGCCTTTCAATACAAAATAAAACACAGCATTACTGAACGGAGAAGGAAAATGGACATCAAGTTGATTGAATTTCGCGGAAAACGTCTCGACAATGGCGAATGGGTTTATGGTGCTTATATTCCTGACTACACCCTTGAAAATCCAACGGAATGCGTATGGATTGCCGATAAAGAGTATGGTATAAAATATCCTGTTGATCCTAAAACCGTTGGGCAATTAGTCGAAACGAACGAAGGCAATTTTTATGAGGGCGATATTGTAGAAATGGATACACCTCAAGATAAGCGAATTGCTGATGTCGTTCGGTATGATAATGGATGTTTTAGAGTTGGGAATTATCCAATCTCTGCCCCTAACAAAAAGTTAATGGGAAATGTTTTTGACATATTACAAAAAGATGCTGTTTAGCACAGCGTTACTAAACGGAGAGGCACATGAGTTACAGATACCACATTGGAGTTATTCCAAAAAGAGAATATTCTAAAATCAGAAAATGCAAAACAGTAAAAGAGATAGCTATTGTAACCAACACTTTAGAGG
>SAAR01000835.1 GCA_009916335.1 Erysipelotrichia bacterium
TTTATATGTAGGACTAATACAAATATTTGATATTGAACTTTTCACTCCGACAGTTTTTCATCTACACCCTACTTTTTTCACACAAAACTTAACCCAACAATAGTTTTGAGTAGTATACAAAGTAACACCATAAATCAAATAGATAAAACTTTAAGACTGGGATGCGATTGAGAATACATAAATATTAGATATACTAAAAAATGGCGAGATGACAGGATATTAATGTAAATACATGTAGCTAATGCCATCCCACCGAAAACAAAAGAAGAATCTTATATAACCTGATTCGCCAAGATCTGAGTGTTGTAAACACAAGCAATTTGCCGCATAGTTGGGCCAAGTCTCGTTTTTTGATGTAAATTTTTTGATGTCAGTTGGTGGGGATGATTTTCAATCATCTAAAAAGTAAGAGCACAGTCGCTTTTTGCGACGCAAATGCATTGGAACGTCCAGGCAGGACAGTATCGCACACAGCCGTGTGGCCGAGAAAAATGCGCAGTTACCGGGAATTGAACCCGGGTCTCTCACGTGACAGGCGAGAATACTAACCCCTATACTATAACTGCATACTATATAGTCAGACACTCATCGGCATCTCGATGTTAGACAGCCTACCAAAATCGCACGCAGACCTCTCTGTGTTGTTCGTCGAACGCTCTCTCGCTTCAAGCTATGTAAAGTTGACCATTGCCATAATCTTCCAAGTGAGATCACTTAAAAATAAATTTCTTATCAATGCGAATCAGAAAAATTTAAAATGAACTGAATCATCACACAATTGGAGGTTATAAAAAGTTTGATAACTTAAGCGCCATGATATAAATACAACACTTCATCATCATATATTTAAATTTAATCGTGTATAACTTTGCATGTTGGATGACTTGAAGCTTTAAATCTACACTCTTTTAAATTAACTTGACGCCTCAAATGTTTTCTTGTATCCACTTCATTGTTGATTGGTCAAATTATAATAAAAATACAGAATACATATTCAAAAATCGGTTCTTTTTAATGTCAATACTCACCGTTAGATCGAAATGCTTATTTTGAATATAACCTCTAAATATAAAAGATTTTTGATTAAATGTCACTTTTTCATTCAACTTACTTCAAGTAATTGTTGTACCAAGAACCATAGTTTTGTTCAGTTTCATTCATTACATTTTCCCCATTTTCGCGCGCCTCCCAAATATTATCTACTATCTCCATAATCTCAAAATAAGTAAGATCGTCTTAAAAGAAGTCATTTACAGTTTTTCCATTCCAGCGCTCCAATATTTTCCCACAATATATCTCATCAACTTTAAAAGATTGAGAACCTTTGATTTCTTAATAAATTCCATTTTCAAAATAACACCTTTAGAAGAA
>SAAR01000174.1 GCA_009916335.1 Erysipelotrichia bacterium
CCATAAGTCATACCGACAATTACATCAATCAAAATAGCTACCACAGCAACAAACAAAGAGTAACGTGTCCCAATCCATACTCTTGTCCATAAATCACGTCCATGAATATCCGTTCCAAATAAATGTGTTCCATTTGGTTTTGTACTAGAAATACTATTATTAATATCATCAAATTCAAAAGAGGAAACCATTGGTGCAAAAATAGCAAAGACCAGAATAATTAAAATACAGACAATACCAAAAACAGCTCCTTTATTTTTTGTGAAACGTTTTAACGCATCTTTCCACCCTGGTGTAACAGGTAAGACTTCATCTTTTAATATATCTTGATCATTATTAACTAGTTCAAAATCATGTTCTAAAAATTTTACATCTTCCATTTTTTAATCCTCCTTTCCTAAACGAATTCTTGGATCAATAATTCCATAGGAAATATCAATAACTAGCATCATTCCAATATACATAACAGCATATAAGAACGAACAAGCTAGGATTACATTATAATCTGAGGATTGAATACTATTGATTAACAGTTTACCAAGTCCTGGTACACTACATATCAATTCAACAACCATCGTTCCTGTCATTAAATTAACTAAAATAGGTCCTAGAATAGTAACCACAGGAATCAGTGAATTACGCAATGCATGTTTCATAATTAACACTTTTTTACTCAATCCTTTTGCCTCAGCTAAGATCATATAATCACTACCCAATACAGAAATCATCTCCGTTCTAGTAAAACGTGATACATTAGCAATCACACCCATTGACAGTGCTAAGATTGGTAATATGGAGGATTGGATTGGATTACTTGAACTATAAGCAACTGGTAATATTTTTAAATTTGAGGCGAAGAAAATTAGCATAATTAATGCAAAGACAAAAGATGGAATACTAACCCCGATGACAGATAAAACAGTTGCTAGTGTATCCCAAATGGTATTTCTATTAAGTGCTGCAAACACTCCTAAAAACATACCAACAATCGAACCGAAAATAACAGCACATATACCATAAGTAAATGATAAACGAGCAGCATTTCCTACCAAAGAGGCAACAGGCATATCTTTATATAAGTTCATTGATACCCCAAAGTCCCCCGTTAGCATATTCTGCACATACTTAATAAACTGAATATAAATTGGTTGATCTAACCCATAGCTTGCTTCAATAATCGCTCTTTGTGTATCACTCAACTTTTCATTATTAATTGGTGAACCTGGCAAGAAACGAACAATTAAAAACAAAACAACTAAAATAACGAAGATCGTTACTAGGGAGATCGCAAGTCTTTTACCAATATATTTCAATGTTGACTTATTCATAAATTCACTCTCCTTTTAAAAAAGAAACACAATATAGAAATCCATATTGTGTTTCTAACTTCTATTTTATTTTTTGTTTATTCTTTCGTATATGACTATTTAATATCAACATAGTTGAATGTATATGGAACACCAACTGGTCTTAATACTAAACCTGATACTTTAGGGTTCTGTAATGATGCAGATCCTTTTTCAAAGATTGGAATGTATGCATAGTCATCCATTGCAATTTTTTCAGCATCAATCATTGCTGCCCAACGAACACTATCATCAGTAGCTGCAATAACTTCGTCCATTTTTGCATCGTATGCAGGGTTATTGTAGTGTCCATAGTTGTTAGAGTTATCCTTTAACAATAAGTTCAAGTAAGTTGTTGGATCAGAATAGTCAGGTCCCCAACGAGTACATGCTACATCGTAATCACCATTTGCTTGCTTATTGTAGATACGGTCTTGTTTCGTAGTAGCAACCATTTCAATGTTTAAGCCTTCAATTTTAGAGAATGCATTTTGTAAATACGTTGCCATTAAATCCATAGGTGATTCATCTGTACCATATAATAAACGAATTGTTAATGAAGTTTTACCTAATTCAGCTAACCCTTGGTTAAATGCTTCTTGTGCGGCAGCTGTATCATATGCTGTGTAAGTTGCTGCACTATCTCTAAAGTCGCTTCCATCTGTTCCTTTTGCTAAACCAGTTGGTACAAATCCTTTCGCTGTTGTAGAACCATCTTTCAATGTGTTTGCTGTAAAGTCATCTCTGTTAATTGCTAATGATAATGCTTTTCTAATATTTACATTTGCAAGATCACTATTTTCAAAGTTAATACTTAAGTAGAATAAATATCCTTCTGTAATCTGTTTGAATGAATCTTCTTTAATGTACTTATCAACTAAATCAGAGTTGATTAAAGCAAAATCTGTTTCCCCATTGTCAAATGCAGTAGCTGCCACTTCTGGTGTCTGTACTAAGTTCATCACTAATGTGTCAATCTTCACAGCATCAGCGTTCCAGTAATCTTCATTCTTTTTGAATGTAGCTTGTCTACCTACTTCCCAGCTATCCATAACAAATGCACCATTAGATAATACTTTATCTGCCGCTTTTGCATATTGTGCACCAGCTTCTTCACAGAACTTTTCATTGATTGGATAATAACAAGGGAATGTCATTAATTCTGCAAAATATTGAACACGACGTGTTGTTGTAACAACTAATGTTTTATCATCTTCAGCCACAACACCTAATGTTTTCATATCTTTTTTAGTAAGTTTAGCACCATCTGCTTGTTTTGCCATTAATTCATCAGCACCAGCAATTGCTGCTCCATCACTACCTAGCATGTAAGCATAATTACCTGATTTTTGAATAATACGACGCCAAGCATATACGAAGTCATTCGCTGTTACTGCTTCACCATTAGACCATTTTGCATCTCTTAATTTGAAAGTATGTGTTAAACCATCTTCACTTACTTCATAGCTTTTTGCGATGGCTTCGCTAATTTGACCATCTTCATCTAATCCCATCAAACCATCAATACAAGCGTGCATTGCATTAAATGACATTCCATCATCTGCATCACTTGAGTCAAGATTTTTAATGTCTAATTCACTAGAGAACGTGTAAGTTTTTCCTGTATCTTCAGAACTACCACATGCTACTAATGAAAGAGCCATCATTCCAGTTAATAAAATTGATAACACCTTTTTCATCACATTTCTCCTCCTTGAAATAAATTTCATAGTCCTATTATATGTCCGTCATTCACACACGTCAACATTTTCTTCCATTTATTTTCACATATTTTCATCTTTTTTCATTTATGTATTTCACCGGTTTACAATATGCTGAAAATGTTTTCAGTGAACGGACAATATATAAAAAAGGACCAATGATCTCTCATCAGTCCCCTTTGACTAACTTAAATAATTAAATTGTTTATTTTACTTTTGCAATAATTTCATTAAATGAATCAGCTTTTAAACTAGCTCCACCAATTAAAGCACCGTCAATATCTGGACAAGCCATATATTCTACGATGTTTTCTGGTTTTACAGATCCACCATATTGAACTCTTACTTTTTGTGCTGCTTCTTCACCATACATAACTTTTACTTGATCACGCACGATAGCACAGCAGTTTTGTGCATCTTCTTTCGTTGCTGATTTACCAGTACCAATCGCCCAGATTGGTTCATAAGCAATAACCATGTTACTTACACAATCAGCACATAAGTCAGCTAATGAGCCAGTTAACTGCGTACGGATTACTTTTTCTGTTTCACCAGCATCATAAGCAGCTTCACTTTCTCCGATACAAAGGATTGGTGTAATTCCAGCCTTAATTAATCTTTTTGCTTTTTTGTTTACTGTTTCATCGCTATCACCAAACATTTCTCTTCTTTCAGAGTGTCCGATAATACAGTATTTTACATTGATTTCTTCTAACATTGGTACACTTACTTCCCCAGTAAATGCTCCACTGTCTTCAAAATGACAGTTTTCAGCAGCAACAATTAAGTTTTTTGCCATTTGGTTTGCTTCATTTAAAGCAATAAATGAAGTCGCAATTCCAAAGTCTGCACCATCATGTACATTTCCATCTACTGCCGCAATAAATGCTTTTGCTTCAGCGATTGTTTTATTCATTTTCCAGTTTCCAACGATAATAGGTTTTCTCATTTTTCTTTTTCTCCCTTATAATTATTTTTCAGAAATAACAGCAATTCCTGGTAATGTTTTACCTTCCATGTATTCTAATGAAGCTCCTCCACCAGTTGAAATGTGTGAGAACTTGTCCGCAAATCCTAATTGGATAGCAGCCGCTGCAGAATCTCCACCACCGATGACAGTCGTTGCCCCTGGAAGTTCAGAAATAGCAGTACATACAGCTAAAGTTCCTTTTGCAAATGGTTCCATTTCAAATACACCCATAGGTCCATTCCAAACAACTGTTTTAGCACCCTGTAAAGTTTCTTTAAATAATTCGATTGTTTTAGGTCCAATATCTAACCCCATGTATCCAGCAGGAATTTTTCCACTTTCGCAAACCATTGTGTTTGCATCTTCTGCAAATTTATCTGCACATACATTGTCTACTGGCAATACTAATTTATCACCAGCTTTTTCTAAATATTCTTTTGCTAATGCAACTTTATCTTCTTCAAGTAATGAAGTACCGATTTCGCCACCCATTGCTTTCATGAAAGTATATGCCATACCTCCACCAACAATAACTTTATCTGCTTTCTTTAATAAGTTATCTACAACTGCAATTTTATCAGATACTTTTGCTCCACCGATAATTGCTACGAATGGTCTTTCAGGTGTATCTACTGCTTTCCCTAACATTGTTACTTCTTTTTCTACTAAGAATCCTAATGCATTTGGTAAGTAAGTAGGAATACCCACTGTTGAAGCATGTGCTCTATGTACAGAACCAAATGCATCTACCACGAATAAATCTCCAAGACTAGCCCAGTATTTCCCTAATTCTTCATCGTTTTTAGTTTCCCCTGCTTCATAACGAGTGTTTTCCATCAATACGATTTCACCATCGTTTAATGCTGCCACAGCTTCTTCTAACTGTGCTCCTCTAGTAACAGGACAGAAAGATACTTTTGTATCTACCAATTCAGCTAAACGATCCGCTACAACTTTTAAGCTGTTTTTCGCTTTGTCTTCTTCTGTCTTAATTTTTCCTAAGTGAGACATTAATACAATTTTTGCTTTATTTTCAATTAAATACTTAATTGTTGGTAAAGCCTGAACGATACGATTGTCGTTAGTAATTACTCCATCTTTTCTAGGAACGTTGAAGTCAACACGTACAATGACACGCTTTCCAGCAACATCTAAATCTTTTACAGTTCTTTTTGCCATAATATAGCCTCCTAATCATAATCGCCCTTATTATAGCATTTTCTCATTTTTCTTTAAAGTACCTATGTGCATTTTTACACATTTAGGCTATAATAAAAGACAATAGGAGATTAAAGTATGGCAAATAACAAACATTACAATAAAAATACAATTTATACAAGAAATATTGACCCTATTATGAAAGGGACTCGTTTTAGCAATATTGTCTTATATGACAATAAAGAGGAAGAAGTCGATTTACATATGATAAAAGCATTAAAGCTTTGTGTCAGTATTCCCACTTTCACTAATCGTAGTTTTACTAACGATTTAGCAAAATTGGATATACTGATGAAAGATTTTGAAGAAGTGGCTTGTTTTGCTATTTCCAACGAACCTGTCTTTACACAGAATCGTTTATGCAAACCTTTAAAACTAGAGAAAATGCAAATTTTATCCGACTTTAAAAATCGTGAGTATGCAAGAGCTAGTGGTACTTATATTTATGAATTAGGACAACTCGTTAAATCCGTCTTTTTAATTGATCGCAATGACAAAGTACACTATGTCAAATACTATGATGACTTATACTCTAACTTTGATTTAAATGAAATCGCAAAAGCAATAAAAGAAGCACAGGACAACCAATAATGTCCTGTGCTTTGTTTATCTATTATTTACTTGAACTATTCTACGTCTACTTTCCACAATCCATGTAGATTACAGTATTCATACACTGCCACAACATCTTCTTTTGCGACATTGAAGGTAGCTTCTGGTTTCCCTGTATGATTTAAACGTTTAAACAATGAACCATCTTTTGTTTCTACATAAATCCATGCAATGTGATGTTCTTCACTCATTGGATGTTCTACACTTCCCACATTTACAACCATCTTTCCATCATTAAAGCTTACCACTGGAACATGTTTTTCATTTGCGGCATCTGTTGTATTAGGAATTAAAATCTTATCCCCACAGTTTACACAAACAGTTCCTTCTAACACTAACATTAATCTTTCACCATCTTTAATAAATTGCATAATACAATTCCTCCTTTATTACGTTATCATCATAGCGTAAATTACTTTTTGATACAATCAAATTGCCCAACTAATTCAATATTATTTCAATCGTATTTAATTCAGGTAAAGTAATATAGCTTAAATTGCCATAATTTAAACCACTTGCATACATTACATTATATATACCACCATTTTGTGTTAATTGATATTCAATATTAGCAAACGCTTCTGGGGCACATTTTATCTCCATAATATTTCTGCCTTCTTGATAACAACGTAGCATAATATTCTTTAAGATCGTTTCATCATAGCTATTTAAATACTCATGATGATGAATAAACTCATTATCGTAAAGCAAGGTTTCCATCGTTTCCACATCAGGTTTGTAAAGTTGCATCATTTCACTTTGGGACATCATAAAATACGCATAACAAGTATGTGGTGCCACCTCCACCATATCACCCCATGTAGCATCTAAATAATAAAAATTACCATCTACCTCTACCATATTCCAAGCATGATAGCCTTCTTCTTCCCCATGAGCGACAATTTCCCCTGTAATGTATGTGCAAGGAATACCTAAGTCATTTAATAAATATTGTATCCCTTTTGCATACCCTGCACAAACCGTTTCTTTATCTACTAAGGAACTTAAAATATTTTGATTGTTTTTTGCCCCTTCTACATAGGAACATCGCTCAACCATATAATCATACACAATTTTTATCTTATCGTAATCACTCGCTCCTGCAAAGATATGATTTGCGACATCTGCTTTTATCTGCTTTAATTGCGTAACAATTTCCTTATGACTTCTTTCATCTTTACCATAGCCCACAAGTAATTCTGATTTTTCATTACCACTATACATATGCATACCATTATATTGATAAAGTTCAGGGTGATCATAGCTTACAAAATCAAGAATTTTATAAATATGCTCTTCCTTCCCCTCACTCACTGCAATCTTCCTTTTCTGCTTATATAAACCCTCATAGATTTCTTCATATAGC
>SAAR01000836.1 GCA_009916335.1 Erysipelotrichia bacterium
AAATGATATACTCATCTTTTCATATTACAGAAGAAAATATGGGAAGTTATGTAAACAGCTTGAATTACTTTAAGCCACAAGCAATAGATGGGTTCTTTATGTCAATTTGTGATATAGCAAACTATATTGAAAGACATGATATCAAGCTAGAATTCCAACCTATAGCGATATTCCCCACGTCTGAAACTTTAACAAATTCAGGTAGGGAGTTATTAGAAAGGGTTTTTAAATGCAAAGTATATGATCAGTATGCGTCGAGTGAAGGTGCTCCATTTGTTACAGAATGTAAGAAGCAAGTTCTTCACATCGAATTGGCTACTGGCGTGTTTGAAAAACTAACTGAAGATAATGATGAGATATTAGTAACAAGTTTTACAACTCACGGCACACCATTAATTAGATATAGAATTGGGGATTCAATGAAAATTGATTCTGAGTCGGCAAAGTGTTTTTGTGGTAATGAAGCGCCTATTGTAAAAGAAATACAGGGAAGAAAACTTGATTTCTTATACACTTCTAAAGGAGCAAAAATAAATGGTGGGAATATCGCCAATTTATTCAAGAATATGCCGAATGCATTGGTAAGGGCACAAACAATTCAAGATCAGATGGATGAAGTTAGGATTCTTCTTGAAGTTGATAAAAGATTATACAAGAAGGAATATGATGAATTGTTAAAAGACGAATTTGAACATAAGTTTGGATCTGACACAAAAATAATAATTGAGCATGTAGATGAAATTCCTAGAGAGAAAAGTGGTAAATTCAGAATGATAAAGAATAATATTGTGGAATGAGGTGATTTTTATGAATCCGATAAGGGTGTTGCATGTAGTTACTATAATGAATAGAGCGGGTATTGAGACATTATTGATGAATTTGTATCGAAGGATTGATAAAAATAAGATTCAGTTTGACTTTTTAGTTCATACGGAGGACAAAGGGCATTATGATGATGAAATTCTCGATTTAGGGGGTAAAATTTTTCATATTAACAAGTTAGTGCCTTTTAAAACTAATAAATATCAAAAAGAGTTAAAAAGTTTTTTTTCCGCACATAAAGAATATCAAATTGTTCACTCACATTTAAATACATTTAGTAAGTATGTCATGAAAGCTGCAAAAGATGTAAATATACCAGTTAAAATTGCACATTCGCATATATCGTTTCCAGGATATAGTCTAAAATCTCTTTATAAAGCAATATCCAAATTAAACATAAATAGATATGTAGATTACAAGTTTGCTTGTTCTGAAGATGCAGCAAGATGGGTGTTTGGTTCGAAAGATAATGTCAAAATTTTTCCAAACGCTATTGATTCGAATCAGTTTAAATTTGATTTAAATGTCAGACAGAGAGTTAGAG
>SAAR01000175.1 GCA_009916335.1 Erysipelotrichia bacterium
GTTCATTGCAGCTCTGCGTACATCACAATCCGTATCTTTCATCCCACGCTCAATTATCTCTAGCGGAACATCTTTGCCTTGGCAAGCGTTTATTGCAGCAGTGCGTACATCACAATCCGTATCTTTCAGCCAACGCTCAATTATCTCTAGACTTAATTGTTTTTTCATGATTTTCTCCTTTTGAATGTTTTTTCTATGTTTACATTATATTACAGCGGAGGGTACATACTCACTTAGAATCTGGGACAGACTTTTTAGATTGTGATATTCCAAATAAAGCGAACGCAGCCAAAGGTTTTAGCAAGCAGCGTTTTCTGTTCTCCAGTAGGATATATTCTATACTCAATAGCACGATTTAGTTTTTGTACAGCCATGCTTGCTTACCTCCTTACATTTGGCAGCTTCTCTGCCGTTCCCCTATATGGCTTTCATCTTCTACTCTTTGTAAAAATTGGCTTTCTGTTTCGTCTTCATATTTCATAAATAACTCCCAATATCACTTTTATTTGGTCTATGCTTACATTATACCACAAAATGTTTTATTGGTCAACACTTTTCATAAATAAATCACACATTTTATTTGCGCCAACAAGTAACTCCCTGATATCAAAAAAAATAAAAACTAGTCCATAATAGGATAAAAATTATTTGCTTACAATTTTGATTTCTTTCTTGTCTATTTTATCGACAATGAGCTCAATAATCGTAATTCCCGCAATAGATTGTTTACGAATTTCAAGAACATTATTCATAACAGCTTCTGCAATCGGGAGTTCAATTGTCGTGTCATATTTTTTACCGTCAATCTCATTTTTCCCGCTTACTTTAATACCGTTTTCTATAATTTCCACATCAGCAGATTCAATCCCAAGCGTTTTAACCGTTGCTTTGTACCCTTTTTCTGTTTTGCTCCAAATAGATGGATTTAAATCTTTAATGCCATTGGTATTAAAGATTACACGAGTAGGCCTACCAAATCCCAGCAAACTATCGTTAAAGATATCCCCAAAAAAACTATTATACATAATAAAAATCACTCCAAAATATAAAACATTGTCTCCATCAGGGAGTTGCTTGTTGGCGCAAATTACTAAAAGGGGATATCACTATTTTCTGAAAATTCTAACGGGCAATTTTCTCCTACTCCATGTTTTACGTCTAAAAGCCACTCATCAGTAAGCCTGCACGAATATCTTTGAAACGCGTCTTCGTATCTACAAAACAAACGGCAATATTGACAAGCAACATGATTTTCTGGAAAATACACAGGGACTTTTGCGGTCGCTTTTGTATAATAACTCACACCACTTTCAAGCAAGGAGGTCATCCTTTCTGTATAGAACGTCTTTTAACAAATCCACCTTAGTCCAAAAATCCAATTCGTTTGTTTCCTTGTTGGCGCATTTTTCACAATAGCCCCTATATATCTGATTTTCTGGATAACATTCCCCGCAAATTTCACACTGTATAGCCTCGTCATATCCGCTTCCACAATTGGGACAGCCTGTATAAGTCTCATATGAAGGGGCACCAGAAACTTCCCCTTGGAAATCAGAATAAAGTTTTGGGGATTCAAAAACACAGCCACAGTTTGGACAAACATACATTAGTAAGGCATCTCCGATTCTTTTTTAGAATTTTGAGGGGCAAGATTGTTGTCTTTAGTATATTTTTCAAAATCAAAAATAACAATAGTTGGATTCGGAGATTTAAACTCCTTAGTAACTTTATCCTCATACAATTCATGAGTGACTTTGCCTGAAGAAACAATAATTAGTTCTTTCCCTGTTAATTCTGCCGCCAAATCTTTGCATGCCCCGCAGAAAATCAAATCCCAACTAGAATTGCGGTATGTGCCATCTTTGTTCTTGTCGCTTGTCGTTCCGCGCCCACGCACAAAATTATCCTTTACGTCTACACTCCATACTTTTACAAATAGTTTTTCACTAGGAATCCGAATACTCATTTATTTCTCCTTTTTATTGACTGACTGTGTCTTTAATTTTTTTTATTAAATTAGCATCTGAAATGTTATTTACATTCTCTTCGTTTGGGGAAACGCTTTTGATTTTAGCAATAACAGAATCCCTATTCGTGGCTTTTATTTGTTCAACAATTGCTTTTAAGCACTCTTTTCTTACCACTTCTAATTCTGTATTTATGCTATCAACACTTTTAGGAATCGAATATTTTTTGCTTGTAAGGCTATCGTCACTATCAGCGTCTTTTGTATCGTCAAGCAAAAACAACCCACTCAACGCATATTTGCGAGCATAAGAACTTGTAGACCCTGTAATTTGGGCAGTGCTCATGCCTTTTATAACTTCTTCTTCTCTTGCATAGGCAGTATTGATAACAGTCGTATTATCTTCTATATCGGTAAATGTCGCCATTGATTTAACATAAAATCGGTTTCCGATTTCAATAAGCTCGTCCCCAACGGTCAGGGTTGCTCCAACCTCTTTTAATTTAGGCTTTACTGCCTCTTGAATGTCTTCACAATTTCGGAAGTTATAATTACCAAACTTATTAAACTGTGACTTTGGCACTTTTAATTCTGCTTGAACTGCAAGCAATTTGCTATATACTGACAAATCTAAATCTCCTCTACTTCAAAATCTTCTGCATCATAATATTGAGAAATTGTATATTTCAAATCCTCAATTAATTCAGCAAATTCCTCTGCGCTCTCTACTTCGTCTTCAAGTTCAAAAGATACCTTAAATCGCATTTTCTTTCTCCTCTCTTTCTTTTTCTAATTTTTCGATAATATCAATGCATTCAGTTAAATCGTTAACTTGATAATCTGGATTGCCATGTGCGTTCCAAGGTTTATTTACACAAATAGTTGTGGCTAAATTCCCTCTTAAATTATCCATGCAATCGTCAATGATATAATCCCCATAAACAAGTTTCTTATTCTTTGCTACATAAAGCATATCTCCATTATACCAATCAAACTCATCCTTGAGTCGATTATGCCGAGGCTCAATCGTATATGGATGTGCCGCAGTCAAAAAGATTAAATTACAATGCTTATTCGCCCAATTTAAAAATCGTTTTGTATCATCACTGATATTCAATTTCATAAAGAAATTAGAATCTACAAACTCATAAAAGCAATTTTCACAATCTGATTTCATTGCAACGAGAGGATTATAGTTTTTCAAGTCTTCAACTTTTAGATTGTCATTATATTTTGCATTATATCGCTCAACAATTTTACTCATGAAATCATCAAATACAACTTCGTCTAGGCCTACCTGAATAATTGGACGATACATAATATATCTAATTCCCTTCTTTAACTTCTTCTAGTTCCATTGCTGTCATAATGGAATAGTTTGCTAAATCAATAATAGAATCATACAGACTTTCATCTGTTCCTGATTCTAGTTTTGGGTTCTTTGCAATTTCACAGATTCGATTCATTTTATCTTGCAATCGAATTACTGGACTAATAATTCCCCATTGTTTATAAGAATCGCTAAAACTATCCCCATAGCGTTCATTTTTTACCGAATAAAGTTTGTTTAGTCGGTCACACACTACCTTGTGTTTTTGTACACCGTTAATCATAGGGTCACTCCAATCTATTCTTTATATCATTATACCATAGCTCACTTAAAAAGTCAACACATTTAACACTTTGTAACTATTTTGTAATACTTTTCGTAATTAAATTTACAATAAACTTAACAACTTGCATTGTAATCAATACTCCGCAAACAACAAAATACCAAACTGGAGCGCTAATTTGTGCCCCAATCCAAATCAAAAGAATTGTTGCAATCATATTTTCTCCTTATTGTTGTAGAACTTTATTTTACTTTTGTGTAGTCAATAAATTCAAATTGGTCATAGATATTAGGGATATAAATCCCAATCCAAAAATTTTCTTGTAAAGCCTTGTTGTTGGCTAAATTCTCATTCCATTCTTGAACTTGGTTCATAAGTTCTTTTTTCCCTAAATCGTTATCATTTTCATATAAATTATTTTCTACTTGATATGATAGAATCTCATATCTTTTGTTGTAAGAACTAACAAATCCATCCGCTCCAAAATAATTAAAAGAAATGATTAAAATATTGAATTCTTTTTGGATATCGTAATCCATCGTCGACTTGATAGAAACTTTTTTGTCCCCCATAATTATCAGATTGTTGAATATTTTTGTTTTTGTCCCTAATAACGCTCCCTCTTTTATATGTCTTTTGTGCAACTGTTTTTTGTGGGTTATAAACACATTGTTTTTTATAGAAAACACTAATTGGTTCATTGTCAACTAATGGTTGCTTTTTTGCATTAAGAAACCCAGTGCTCTTATTCTTTTGCCAAATCCAATTATATTTAAAATTTTTGATATTGCTGCAAATTAAAAAAGACGTAAATGGCTCACTTCCAAACAAGCAAATTGCACCATTTGGCTTAATAATTCTATTTAATTGTTCCCACATTGGCTCAAAAGGAATAATACTATCCCATTTACAAGCAGTTTTACCATACGGAGGGTCTGTTAAAATCATATCTACACTTTTATCTGGAACGTTTTTCATTAACTCAAGGCAGTCACCTTGCCACAATTCTATATCTTTCATGTGTTCTCCTTCATTTTGTCAATAAATCTCCTAATTTATTCGCTTGCCTTAAAATTGTAGATTGGCTTAATTATTTTTTGAATTGAAACCGTAGGTTCAATGCACCCGATAATTTCTTCTATGTTTTTATAAACCATAGGTGCTTCATCAATAGTATCTTTGCATACAGAAGTAGTGAAAATCCCGCACATAGAATCTTTGAACTGCTCAATAGAATAAGTTTCTTTTGCTTTGCGCCTACTCATAATTCTTCCAGCACCGTGCGGAGCGGAATTATTCCAATCGTCATTTCCTTTCCCGACACCAACAATACAACCATCCCGCATATTAATTGGGATTAGCAATCTTTTTCCGTAGTCGGCATTTATTGCTCCCTTCCGGACAATGTTTGTGCCCAAGTCAATATAATTGTGAATTGTTTCAAAAGAATTTTCTTGCTCCCATCCCATTTTTTCTGTGACAATTGAAGCAATCCAAAAACGATTTTGTACTGCAAATCTCTGGCAAATTTCCATGTCGTGCAAATAATCTTTTCTATTTTCATTCTCTAAATAACACAAATCTTTTGGAATATTGCCGATTGAATTTTGATACTCCAATTTTATTTTTTTGATTGCGTTTTCAATCCCAAGCTCCCACCCCATATCTTTATACTCTTTTATAACAGACTTAATATCTTCTTCCATTTTATTTTTGCCAAACAACGTGTCATATGCAAGATTCTGATAATAGTCTGCAACTTGTTTCCCAAGATTTCGAGAGCCTGTATGGATAACAAGATACTTATAGCCATCGTCATCTTCGTCTATTTCAATAAAGTGATTTCCACCACCCAAAGTTCCGATGCTGCATAAAAGCCTATCTACACTTTTAATATGCCGAAAACATTTCAACTCATATATTTCATCGAAATTTACAACACATTCTCCGTGAACATTTTTACCATTCGGAACAAATGAGCGTATGACACTGTCCAAGTTATTGAAGTCAATATCTATTTTTCCAAGAGAAACTGTGAACATCCCACATCCAATGTCAACCCCAACGATATTTGGGATAACCTTTTCTCCCAAATTTGCGGTAAAACCAATCACACATCCTGCTCCAGCGTGCGTATCTGGCATAATTCTAACTTTACAATCTTTGAACGCATCTTGTTGAAGCAATAATTCTACTTGGTCTATTGCCTCTTGCTCTACTGTCTCTGCAAATATCTTTAAATTCTTCACAAATATTCTCCTTTATGTATGATTTAATCTCTATGCTCATTATAACATAAGCATAGAGATTTGTCAAGAATTATTATTAAAATTGTTCTTTTATTCGTTTAGCGGAATTGTCAAAAATAATACCATAGTACAGACTAATTGTCAACAACTATTTTTTTGATTTTAGAAAATTTAATCATCATCTCGAGGGTTAATACAAATACAACTACAGCATACCACAACAGAAATAACGCAAATAGAAGTGATAAAAGCAATCATTTATTTGTCTCTCCCTTAACGTATTCTTTTGCAATTTTACACCCTAAATATCTCGTCCCAATTCTAGCCTCTAAAAGCTCTTTACAAATCTGAAGAGCGTCAACCCATTGTTTGTCAATAATACTAGGTTCAGATAAATAATCTTCAATCATTGATACAATCATTTCGTCTTTCACAACAACACCCCTGTTTTCAAGTTTTATAAATATAGCCTAATTCCAAATCTCAAATTTGAAATGTAAAATCTAATTTCATTTTTCAAAATCAAAAATCTTTTTAAAAAATGAATAATTCCCAATCAAGAAACTAAAGTTTTTATAATATGGAAATCTATATTATATCTGTGTACAAGATGCACAGCCATAAATTATCATATTATAGTTTTCATCTTCTGCAATCCAAACTCCAAATTCTTCATCTTGAATAAGAGACAAACAATATTTGTTTATCATTTCGTGTATATATCTTTTATTGTCTAAGTATTCATATTGATTAAATATAAACCTATGTTCAATCGCATTGTAAAATGGCAATAACCGTTTATAAGCGACTGAAACTTTTTTGAAAAACAAATCATTATATTTTGTTTTGTTAAATTCCATATTGGCTCCTTTAGATTGTTTTCTGTGTTTTCATAAATTATTATACATATAAGATAAGTGTTATGTGTTTTACTATTTTTAGTTTAACATATTTTTAAAAGATTGTCAATAAAAAAATTTTAAAATTTTTTTATTTTTTAAAAAGTACACAAATTAAGCCGCCCCCGCGAAAATTCATAGCCGTTTTTGGCGCACAAGAGTGTGAGATTTCAGCACTTTAAAGTGATAAAGCGAAAAAGCATCTGTTGTGCAGTGCGATTTTTCATGGTTTTTGATACTAGATGAGCCGTTTTCGATATGCATTTTTTGTTGATACCTCCTATTTATTAACAATTATTATCAATAAAATTTTGCTTCTCCGCCGCCGAAAAGGCCGCACGGCGCACCGCAGCGGCCGCGGGCGCACGGGCAGCACTCCACGCCCAACCGCCGCCGAAAAGGCCGCACGGCGCACCGCAGCGGCCGCGGGCGCACGGGCAGCACTCCACGCCTAACCGCCGCCGAAAAGGC
>SAAR01000837.1 GCA_009916335.1 Erysipelotrichia bacterium
CAGTAAAGAGTACATCACATCATTACAACAAGAGATCGAAGATAAAACCAATTGGGCTGTAAACTTGGATCAAGAGCTTGTGAACAGTAAAGAGTACATAGAAAAGCAACATTTAGAAATTGAACAATTACAAAATGAACTTATACATCTTTACCTATCAAGAAGTTATAAAATAACACGACCTTTGAGAATCATAATGCGAATCTTAAAAAGTCTTCTAGGAAAGTAATACATGTTGACAAATGAATATAAAATAATAAAAGAATCTGGACTTTTTGATAAATCTTTTTATCTTAGGACTTATGCAGATGTAAGAAAAGCGGATATAGATCCAATAAAGCATTATATAAAGTATGGCTGGAGGGAAGGTCGAAAGCCATCTCAAAATTTTGATACAAATGAATATATCGAAAAAAATCCTAATTTCGTCGAACAAGGTATATGTCCATTGACACATATGATTCTCAAAAAGAAAATAAAGAGGAAACAAGAATTGGTAATACTACTTAAGAATTTATTATCAAAGCCTAAAAAATTGATTAAACAACTTAATAAACATAATGTCAATAAGTTAGTTTATCATATAAAAAAAGGAAACTTCTCACTTATTAATGAGAAAATAACTTTGTATACAGACACCACACCAAAAACGATAACTTTGGAAATTTTAGAAAGCAACCAAGCATTTGAAGTCCTAGAATTTACACGAGTTGAAAATCCTCTTGTAAGTATTGTTATACCCGTGTATAATCAATTTGAGTTTACATATAAATGTTTAAAATCGATTCTAGACAATACACATGATGTAGAATATGAAATTATCATTGCAGATGATGTGTCTAATGATGAAACAATCAATATCAAAAATTATATCGATAACATCACTGTTGTTCGCAATGAAAAGAACTTGGGATTTTTGCTTAACTGTAACAATGCTGCCAAATATGCAAAAGGCAAATATATACATTTGTTAAATAATGATACACAAGTGCAACAAGCATGGCTTTCCTCTTTGGTCACTTTAATAGCGTCAAATGAAAAAATCGGCATGGTAGGCTCAAAACTAGTCTATCCTGATGGCAGACAGCAAGAAGCCGGAGGAATTATCTGGAATGATGCAAGCGGATGGAACTTTGGAAGGCTAGATGACCCAACAAAGCCTGAATACAATTATGTCAAAGAAGTTGATTATATTTCGGGAGCTTCAATCTTAATAAAAACAGACTTATGGAAAGAGATTGGTGGATTTGACGAAAGATATGTCCCTGCTTACTATGAAGATAGTGATTTGGCTTTCGAAGTTAGAAAGCATGGATATAAAGTAATGTTCCAACCACAATCCATTGTAGTTCATTTTGAAGG
>SAAR01000838.1 GCA_009916335.1 Erysipelotrichia bacterium
AAACAATACCTAATATCATCACGATTAATAAACTTATTTTTTTAATCTTCATCGTTCTATTATATCAAAAAAAGCAAGCCTCTGCTTGCTAAATTTGCCAATTAAGGGTTTAGACTCTGATAGATGTCTCACTGAATGTTTACGCCTTATTGAATGTTACATCTAAAAGTTGTATCTCATTTTCATCTATTCTTGTAAATGATAACTTAGTATGTTTAAAAGGTTTAATCAATAATGTTTGATCTTTCAATTTATTTTGTCCAACCAATAAAATCAGAGAATTATCATCTGTTTTTAAACAGTATAATCCTTTCGGAATATTATCAATTTTGTAATACCCTGTAGGGTCAAGAAAAAGTTGCACAAATCTCTGATGTCGTTTTAGTGCCTTCTTGCCTTTTTTATCATAAAGGGTCATGGTTTTTGTAAAGGGGTTATGATTAGCATCAATAATCTTAATCAAAATATCAATCCTTTGTTTAGAGAGTAAATAATGATGAATTAGACGGTATAAAAACCATATCATTAGAAAAATGAAATCTGCAAATCCGATTATCATAAAAAATCGAATGATAATTCTATTTTGATTACTTTTATTTAACTCTTTTTTGACCGTTTCTGTATAAGGTATACGGCTACCAGTCACTAACAAGCGATGTGAGTTGATCATATAAGGGGTACAAGTAAGCAATGTAACCAAATCCTTACCTGGTTCTATTTTTAAGATATCCGTCTGTTCCGGTTCTACAACCTCTGTTTTAAATACTCTATAGGCGAGTTTTCGTCCTAAAATTTCTATTACAAAAAAATCTCCCTTTCCTAATTTAGGTAGGTCCGTAAATAATTCTCGATTAGGCAAACCACGATGTGCTGAAATCACTGCATGCGTATTTTGTCCCCCCAAAGGATAAGAAGTCCCATTAAGTGTCGTTGCACCAATTTCTAACAAATCATTATTTGTCAAATCAAATAAAGGAATCTTAACATTAATCTTGGGAATTTCAATTGATCCTAGAAGATGGGCTTTATAGTAAGCATCAGAGACACGTGTTGCTTTTTTTTCATTAAACGGATCAGCTGAGGGTGTCAAGCCTCTCGTCGATAATTGACTATTCTCCTTTTTCAATTCTTCTTGCTTTGATTTATAAATGCCTTGTAATTCCTTTTTATACGCTGTCACACGTATATTATCTAAGTAGTCATTTAAGTTACTGATATAAAATGGATACAGCATAATAAGAGTACCAATCAAGAAAATACAATATAGGGCACCTCTAATAACTACCAATTAATTCACCTCTAAATGAAATTAGAAAAAAACACAGAAAACTAAGCATAGTCTACTGTGTTTTTCTTTAT
>SAAR01000839.1 GCA_009916335.1 Erysipelotrichia bacterium
GTATGATACTCATCGCTTAGTTTTGGTGTAAAAATATTTCGTTTCGTATAAGTGATTTCATCCTTGGAAAAATCTTGTTCACTGTAAATATCGCCTTTTTCGAGAATAATCACTTTTTTTCCAGCATGTGAAAGCTCATAAGCAAGAGGTCCAGCTCCCGCACCGCTACCGATAATGCAAACATCGTAATTCATATTTTTCTTCCATACTTTTTCATAGGGCGAGGATTTCCAGTGGTATGTAATGTTGAAGTCCATCCTAATTCATGGGTATTTCCTCCATAAATAGGATCGCTAAACATAGCTTCAATTGTATAATAGATAAGTCTCGAGAGCCATTTTTCTAAGTAATCATCTTCAGTTGCACTTTCCAAGATTTTATTTTTAGACTCTGTATTTTTATGTGAAAAATCTGGAAACTTTTGATGAAAAACAGAAGCACCTTTGATAAGTAACTCTAAATCATTTGCATCAAAATACTCAGATGAACTGTTCGATACCAAATAAAAAAGCGCATTGATACCCTGTGCAGATGGCATGTGTTTGGTTTTGGGCAATAAAATATCTTGCACACTCGCTATGATTTCCCATGCGTCTTTAGGAATTTCTTTAGCTTGCGTATCCATGCTTAACAATAAAGGTGATGTAGCACTGAGTGCTATAAAGGTTCGTCTCTTCATACTGAATATTTTAACACACTCTTGTAAAATGTTTGTGTAATGAAACTACATAATCACTACACATAAAATCATTATACTGTCATTATCCAAAACCCAACAAAGGAGATTTACATGCAAGTATTTTCTAAAGTGAAACCTCTTGTAGCATTATGTGTTGCTGCAATGTTTGTAAGCGGTGCAATGGCGGCTGATGGCAAATGTGGAGGAGAAATGAACTCTACTAAAGATGCAAAAGAGATGAAAAAGCCTGCAGATGCAAAATGTGGTGGCGATAAAATGCCTAAAGATATGAAAAAACCTGCTGATGCAAAGTGCGGGGCAGAAAAGAAATAATCAAAAGTTAAAGTGATACCATAGCCTCCATAAAGGCTATGGTATAATGGATAAAAAAGGGAACAGTGTCGATGAAGATTTTATTGTTAGAGGACGATCCTATCTTATCTGACATTCTACTGTGCCATCTCAACAGACATATGCATCAAACCTTGCATTTCAGCGATGGACAATTAGCTTCTGATGCATTAAATGATCAAAAATTTGATCTTTTAATCCTCGATATCAATGTTCCTAAACTCAGTGGAATCGATCTTCTTAAAGAAATTCGCACCTATCAAAACAATACCCCTGCCATTATCATAACCGCATTTCAAGATACGGCTCATTTAAAAAAAGGCTTTGA
>SAAR01000176.1 GCA_009916335.1 Erysipelotrichia bacterium
TTGCTTTCCTTTAAAATGATTCATCGTCATTCCTCCTGCTATCTTTTTCTAATATTCTACCTTATTTGATAGTAGATTTGAAACTTTGCAACAGAACCCAATATAACTACATTAATCAAATACAAAAGATGTATGTAGCTATCAAGAATTGGCGTTCTTGGTGGCTTTTCTTTATGCAAAAGATTATTTTTAGTGATTAAAAATAATCTTTAAATCTATACCGTTGATATTAAATGTTTTGAAATTTATTGTCAACAGCCACTTTTTAATTTGTAGTATTTTTTTATATACTTTCTGTAGTACAATAGTATTTTAGTATAATAGTAATGTAGTACAATAGTATAATAGTGTTAAATAAAATTTTAAATATTGATTAATAGGCGTTTACTATACATACTTTTTGTAGTAAGATAGTATTATAGTAAAATAGAATTATAGTAGAATAGTAGAATAGTAATGTTTTTAAAAATGACTTAATTTCTTGAGGAGATAAATATTTATGACTACAAAAATGTTATTTGGAAACTTTAAAGGTGGAGTTGGTAAGACTACCAATTCGGTAATGGTAGCATATGAACTAGCCAAAAAAGGATATAAAACACTAGTGTGTGATTTAGATCCCCAGGCAAATTCAACACAATTATTACGTAGAACATATGGGCTACAAAATGGTATAGAATTACCAATTGAAAATACCATGATGGTTGCTCTTCAAGAAAATACAATAAAAAATTCATTAGTTAAAATAATGAACAATTTATATCTTTTACCATCACACAAAGACTTTGTTAATTATCCTGATTTTCTAGAACTTAAATTTTTACCAAACGAACCAAATTATAAAAAGAAAAGAATTAGCTTTTTTCAAGATCAACTATCCCAAATTGAAAATGATTTCGATTACATTATATTTGATGTACCACCAACGCTGTCAATTTATACCGATACAGCCTTATATTCATCTGACTATGTCATCATTGTTTTACAAACACAACAGCGTTCTTTAGACGGAGCAGAAGCATTTTGGGAGTACCTACAAACTTTTTACAACACATATAAAGATGTTGATTTTGACATTGCAGGTATTCTACCAGTATTACTAAAAAACAATGTTGGATTAGATAACCAAATCATAGATGACGCAAAGAAAATATTTGGTGAAGCAACACTATTTAATGTCATCATAAAACATATGGAAAGATTAAAGCGATATGATCGTCAAGGGATATCCGAACAACAGCTGACAGCTCAAAATGATTTTCACGATATTAAAGTTCACCGTATTTATTCTGATTTAACAGATGAAATTATAGAAAGGACACACCAAAATTAATTATGGCAAAACTAGAATTCAATAAGGATCCCAACCGTAAAAAAGCTTTTAAAAGGGTAGAAGAAACACACATATCAGAACCTAAAAAAACTTTTTCAACTACCGCAACTCTTGAAAATACACCAAAGCCTTATAATACAACACCAAACCCTAAAATCGGTAGACCAAGGAAAAACAAAACATACAGCACCATTCGTATACAACGCCACACCGTAAATAGAATTAACGCATTACAAAATACTTTAAATTTTGATACCCAAGATGATCTAATCATCAACATGTTAGATAAATTAGAAACAGTGCTAGATTCTGAACAAAAAACAATGCTTGATATGTACATGAAAACATACACAGCTAAAGAAAAAAGACAAAATTCATAATCACTATAGAGTGTGAATAAGTTGAAGTACGAACTTTGTAAAATGACCCAAAAGATCAACACACTTCAGAATTTTTAAAGAAATGTCCCACAACAGAATGGCACTGTTTGTAGAACATTTTATTGGTTTTATGTTGTTTTATTATATCAAGTATGCATTTCAAAACGCTGTGATGATAGTTGCGAGAAAAAACAAAGGTAATTAAGTATACACTTTTGGAAAACAGATAAGTATAGAAGGAGTAATTATGGGTGAAAGAGCACAATTAATCGAAAAATCGATTGCGGAACTAATATTACAGCATTTTGATAACGAATCCATTAGTCAGTTACTGGCTAAAGCCCCTCTAAAACAGGGAATGAGTATACTGCCGGCTGGATCTTCGAATATTGCCAGAAAAAAAGCAATACAGAATTTGGTAGCCAATAAAAATTTAAAATATATCATAAATATATTAGAATCAGGTCAATTTAACATTTTCGTGCAAGAAAATTACGAGAATTTACCAAAAAAAAAATCACTGGATGAATTTAAATTACAGTTAACAAGAACAAATGGCTCCGCACTAGATTACTTACTGTATCTGATTTCAGTAGATAATATAGATTCTCTGGTAGCGCTATTTAATGACAATTCGGTTGAAGTGAAACAGTTTTCATCATTTTTAGAATCTGAAGGTTTTGGTGACTTTATCTTTCACAGGCCAATACAGCAACAATCTGAACCAGATAACTCAGATGTCATTAAACTAGCGTCCCAAATAAATAAATTACAAAATGACAACCAACGTTTGCAAAAAAAAATGGATCGTGAAGTATCTAAACTAGAACGTGACTCTGAAAACCAATTAGTCTTATTAAAAAAAGAACAACTTGCTGAAAACGAAAGAATTACAAAAGTTTATGAATCAGAAATAGCAAAATTAAAATCAGAATTAACTATAAACCAACGTGAATTGAAAAAACAAATTACAAAAAATGAGAAATTAGAAAAATCAGTTTTCAAGTTAAAATCAGATGTTGAAACGCAGCGCAGCTTGAAAAATCCGTCCGTTCTGGTAGTCGGAAATCTTCCTGAAGAATCTATAATAGATTCACAACAGTATCAGATTTCGTCAATTGCTAACTTAGATCAAAATGGAGATGATATCCTACTGGAAAAATCAAATTGGATAAAGATCTATGTACAATCAGAATATGTATCTACAGAAAAGTATTTAGAATTTAGAAAAAAATACCCTAAAATACCAATGTCGTATCTGAGTCGCGAACAGATGAAAAAAGGAGAGTAACATATGCTTACAGCTGGAAAACAGGACTTTAAATTAGTTGGATATTTAAATAGCATTGAAGATATTATCATCAATATGAGCGGGGAAGCTTACATTAAGCTCACTACGATATCCGATTTACCTGAGAGTATTGATATCAATGACTTTTATAGTTCAATAAATGTATACGTTTCAAAGTTTAACACTATTTCTTTATACGATAATATGTACGATGCAGATGACGTCCGTATTCAACATATTTGGGATGAACTATCTTCATTATTAATTGAAGTTACTCCTGATGTAAAAGCCGACAAAAATCGACCTAATAAATACTGGTGGTGGGGTGATCGTGTTAGAGTTCAAAAAATGAATGAAAGCTTTCAGCCAAATAAAGACACTAAAATGGTTGCAATGCCAGTATTTTCAAAAGACAATTCAGCAACCGGTATTGAAACAGTAACTGATTTTGAAGACGCTATCCGATCAAAGAAATTGTTGGGAAAACTAACTGCAGACTGGTCTCGAGATAAGTATGATATTCCTACAGCGATAATTTGGAAAGAAGATGATTTTAATTTAACAGTTTATACGGGTATTGACCAACAAATATATACCAATTATGGAATTATTTATGTTTTGGAGGCTCAAAAAGGCAGAAAAATTAGTATAACAGAAGAAAATAAGAGTTGGTTCAATGCACAATATCAGTTTGATGATGTTGTATACATTCCAATAGATGTTGCATTTGATGAATATTTGTCAAAGGCTGTTTTTTTGGATGATGAAAAAACTACTGATTCTTTAGTTATGTCTGATAATACTGCTACTAATACTATGTTATCTGAAAAGTCAATGGTAACAAAAGTGACAGATAAAATGGATTCTAATAGAAATACATCTGAATCTAATGATCACTCGGAACAGTCTAAAGATCTGGAATTTTTACTTCAATTTAGAGAAAATACTAAGCAAAAAGGATTATATTACTCTGATTCTGATTTAGTCAATTTTCACATTTCTATGAAAACTGACGGAATGGTCATTCTATCAGGATTGAGTGGCACTGGAAAGTCTAAGTTAGTTACAGAGTATGCGACTGCATTAAAAGCAAATATTCGTTTCGTCCCAGTTCGTCCATTCTGGGCAGATGATTCAGATTTATTGGGATATGCTGATACTGTTAACAACATTTACAGACCTGGAGATAGTGGGCTAATTGATACATTGATTGATGCACAAGACAATGACAAGTCTTTGTTTATCGTTGTATTTGATGAGATGAATCTGGCTCGAGTGGAACATTATTTTTCACAGTTTTTGTCAGTTCTTGAAATGGATTCAGGGGACCGAATGCTTACGTTGTATAACCAACAATTAGAGAGTCGGCTTTACAATAGTGAGAAGTATCCATCAAACATTAGAATTTCTGACAATGTACTGTTTGTTGGTACTGTTAACACAGACGAATCTACCTACCAATTTTCAGATAAGGTCCTAGACCGATCAAACGTAATGACACTGAAAATGATTCCCTTCGGATCAATCGATGAAACGGTTGGGTCTCCAGTCGAACGATCAAAAAGAGAGGTAATCAAAGCATCAGATTTCCAGAAAATGAAAAAGGTGAATACTGAAGCTAAGTTGACATCTGATGAGAAAAATATGCTATGGGAAATACATAAAGCATTGAATAACGTAGATGCTAATATTGGTATCGGATGGCGTATAGTTAGGCAGATTGATAAATATTTAATGAATATTCCAGATGATATTGATTCATATACTAGAGAGAAAGCCTTCGACATGCAAATAATTCAGCGGGTACTCACTAAAGTTCGGGGTTCTGAAGATCAAATGCGTGCACTTGTCGGCAAAGATACGGCGGAAGGGAAACATGAGCCTGGAAAATTAGAAAATATTCTCGATCAATACTCTGATAGTTCTCCGTTTGAAGGCAGTCGCCAAGTTATTGCACGAAAATCAAAGGAGTTGAACTTGTATGGATTCACAGTCTAAGCTCATTTTGTTTAATTGTAATGAAGATTATGAATTAAAACTTTATACAGAGGATAATCTAAAAAATTTAGATACGGACGATATTATCCAGATTCGGGAATTTTCAGAACTAAGATTATTACTTAACAGTAATGATTCAGACTATTTTGAGATGCCTGAAATGGACGATTATTTTATTCCGAATAGAATTCTAACAGGAAATAATGATCACTATAAATATCAGGCTAATGATTATTTTGTACTATTTAGTTTACGCAAGACAGAGGAAGCTCAAGTAGTTCCCCTAGTACCGGGATTATACACAATAAAGAGCTCAATTGAAAAAACCATTTACTATTCTTATTTTTATGTGGTGCTTAAAGATTTATCAATTCCCGACTGGCAAACTATGAAAAATGAGCTAGAGTCCGCCATAAGTGGATTAGCGATGGATTTTGTCAGGCGTAAAAATACTGAATCTGTGTCAGACAATATATCAGCAGATGATTATAGTATTTCTATAACAAAGATAAAATTGTTTTTGCAGAGAGAAAAAGAAATACTATTTATTATCGAAAAATTACGTAAAGAAGCTAGATATAGAATCGGGAAAAAATATAATTGGAACCCTATTGGTGCAAAAAATTTAACTGATTCAATGACAATTAGAAAAATGGGTGAACGACCTGACAAACGAGGAATGGTATTTTCTGCAAAGCGATATCTAGAATACAATGTCCCGGAAAACCGATGGGCAAATATGATTATTCATAGCTTTATTATGTTTTCCGTTCGTTCCATCAAAAAGCTAAAAAATATACAAAAAGAATTAGAAAAAAATAGGATTTCAAACAAAAGATATGACCATTACCGCCAGAAAAGTGACGTATACTTTCAAGAAAATAGACTTCAAAATAATTTAGATTCAATTAGCCTTGATATATCAAGATTATCAAAGTTAGTATCCTATTTTCACACTGTCTTAAAAGATGATTTTCTTGACGATGCTGTCGGAGTAATAAATGTAGATATTCCAAAGGCACTAATTCTAAATCCACAGTATAATTTTTTGTATAAACTGTACATTTTTTTGAATAAAAAACAAAATGAAGTGGTTTTAGACAAATCATATGAATATTTCTGGAAACGTACAGATGAGTTGTATGAAATTTGGACATATATTAAGACCATTCAAGCGCTGATCGAAAACGATTATAAACCAACTGAAGGCTGGATTTTTTCTAAAAATCCATACGAAGATATACTGCCTCGTTTGGAATCAAATGAGGTTGTGGAGTTTGAAAATCCAGAGGGAAAATTAGTGAGACTGGTATTTAACAGTGCTCTTGGAAAAGGAAAGAAGTCTACTAAGGAGCGACCTCTATTAACAGATTCCAACAAAAATAAACCTGATATTAGATTGGATATGTTCGACCCAAATGAAGAATATGCGGGAAGCATTCTTCTTGAGGCTAAGTACAAAAGATTACAGAATGTATTAAGATCTCACCCAGATAATAATGAGCACGGTATAATGGAACAATTTAGAGAGTATAAAAAATCTCCATATGTTTCAAAAGGATACTGGCACGTAGATGAAATTTTACAAAGCCAATTGATGCCCGTACAAGCAGTTATTGTCTTATATCCCAAAGATGATGGATCCACGGTACGGATCCAAACGTTAGAGCAAAATATTTTTTTCAATGAGTTAAATCCACATAAAGGTATGACAAATTTTGTTTCCGTACTTGGAGAACAAATCTCACAGAGATATGAAATATTTGAACGATACTACAAAGTATCAGAATTTGAAAAAATTAATAAATAGTACACTCGATCAGTACTTTACAAGGTATATAAAATAGTCTTTCAAACACTATTATTGAATTAATGCACAGAAGCCAATAAATCTGAATATTTGTATTCAGTTAATTAGTCTCTGTATACAGTACGGTGATGATTATAATAATTATGGTTCTGTTGCAAAGTTTTCTGATAAGTCTATTTTAGTGTAAAATTGAGAAAAAAGACAGAGAGGACAGAGTAATGAACTATTTTAAAGGTAAATAATTTCAAAAAGATGTGATTATTGTCGCTGTTGGTTATTATCTACGTTACAATCTAAGCTATCGTGAAATTCAAGAACTCCTTTATGATCGTGGGATTA
>SAAR01000840.1 GCA_009916335.1 Erysipelotrichia bacterium
GTGAGATTTATCGGGAGGCCCGCTATTAGCGGGCTTTTCTGCATCAGGCGTGTAACGGATGTTGCTAGAATACGGTTATTAATCGTTACAGGCTAATAAAAAGACCTATTTAACTTATTTTTATATTCAAGCACAGATCTTTTTATTATATGGTACGAGGAGGAAAAGATAATAGCCATAATTAACGTTAGAGTCATAATCAAAGCTGCTTTATACTTTTTATTTACTATTTCATTATTGATTGAAATAAATTTTCTTTCTCCGGAAGTGTTTGTTTTAGTTAATAATGCAACTTTTGCATATGTTTCAGTGCCATTTATATAGTTGCTATCCTGGTTGTTAATTATGCTTTTATAAGTTTTATAATCTTGGATGTACCAGTCATTAATAGCTTTATGGATAGCGTTTACTTCAGCGGTAACCGAGGGTTTGTAACGGTCATCACCAGCCCATGACAGGTTTATTTTTTTTCCTCTTTCATCTATATTTGATGTTATAGACTTGCTTTTATTGTTTATAATTGATTGTATAATATTCGCTTTACAATAAAAGTCATCCCCACAGTTAATAATCATGCTTGGTGAATTAGCGATCATATTTAATTCGTACTTTATATTTATTTTGTTTTTGTTTGCTAACAAGAAAATAGATGACAAAATTAATGAGAAAACAACAAACAAAATAATACTCACGATTTTTTTCTTAAGAAATAGAAATAACTCGATGAAATCAATATCAGGTGAATTGCTTTCCATTTTTATATACCAACAATAGTTATTAAAGTATAGGATAAATAAATAAATAAAATTAAAATAGCCGTGATGAATATTTTCGCTGATTTAGTGTATTTCATTTTAAAAGCCAATCAAATAAAAAACATTTTACCTATTATTTAGGGGGGAGAAAACTCTTAAAATCAATTTTTTTTTGTTTGTTTTTTGTTCGATCATGTCTATGGAGGGAGTTGTTATCAGCCTGTATCCTTTCCACATATTTTAAGATCTTCTTGAGATCTTTGTGTTACAGCCGTAATCTCTTGGTCTGAAAACGAAAAAACCACCCGGCAAGGTGGTTTTTTCGAAGGTTCAGTAAACCGGCAAGTTTCTGAACCGTGGTAACTGGCTTTCGCAGAGCACAGCAACCAAATCTGTCCTTCCAGTGTAGCCGTACTGATGCGCACACTTCAAGAGCAACCTCGTGTTTAGCTAACAAATCATCTGCGAACCAAGTTACCAATGGCTGCTGCCAGTGGCGCTTTGTCGTGTCTTTCCGGGTTGGACTCAAGTCGATAGTTACCGGAACAGGCGCAGCGGTCGGACTGAACGGGGGGTTCGTGCATACAGTCCAGCTTGGA
>SAAR01000841.1 GCA_009916335.1 Erysipelotrichia bacterium
AACAGGGAAACCTGTAGTCGAATCAATTACATATCGCTCCTTCTCTTCACCTTTAGCATCTTTGTATTTTTCTTTTTTTCCATCATAAGTTAATTCTGGTAGCTGAACCATAATAAACTTACGCTTTCCTTCGTCTTCGGCATTAAGTTTCATTATTGCATGAGCTGTTGTAGCAGATCCCGAAAAGAAATCTAAAAAAATATCCTCAGCACAAGTAAAAGATTTAATATGTTCAAAACATATATCAACAACTTTTGGTGTATCAAAAGGAATACCCATTTCATCTAACATTACTGTATCACTTCCTCCGTAATATAATAAAGATGGAATATTCTCATACATATTTTCAGAAAGTAAGTATTTTCTTCTTGGTTGGGTATTTTCATCTTCACCAAATAAAATCAAACCTTTTGACAATAATTTCTTCATGGTTGAAGATGGATTTCGCCACCCTCTGTTTGGTACAGGACAAGGCTTTTGGGTTATAGGATGAATTAAAGGAATGAAGTAATCATCAGGAGCTCTTTTTTTATTTGGCCATGCCATTGAAACAGATTGAAATACTTTTCCTTTTTCATCAAATTTGTTATATGCTTTTTCTCCACCACTAAAATCCGATTGACTATTTAACCATTCTGCAAATTCATTACTAGCTTGATCAAAAGAAAAAGACAAATTTATTTTTCTAAATATTTGTTCTGCTTTCTTTAAAATGGTCTCAGCATTTTTCTTAGGTCGTTGCATTTTACAATTATCTAAAAAAGCAACTTTATCCTTTGCATAAACTAAAATATATTCATGTTGGTATGAAATACCTTTAGCATCTCCCTTAGGATTACGTTTATCCCAAACTATAGTTCCTAAATCATTACATTCTCCAAAAATATCAATACACAGTTTTTGTAAATTAACAAATTCATTTTCATCCATATTGATTAATATTACCCCATCATCTGTAAGTAAATCTTTTGCTAGTTTCAGTCTTGGGTACATCATGTTTAGCCAATCAGTATGAAATCGACCATTACTTTCATTATTTTGCACTAATCGATTCCCTGCTTCATCGTACTGACCGCTATTTGTGAGGTACGATTCTGTATTTTGAGAAAAGTCATCTTCATAAACAAAGTCATTTCCTGTGTTATATGGCGGATCAATGTAGATCATTTTAATCTTTCCCAAATAAGTTTCTTGCAACAGTTTTAAGACATCAAGGTTATCGCCTTCTATATATAGATTTTCTGTATTGTCAAAATCCACACTCTCTTCTCGGCATGGGCGAAGTGTCTTTGCTATGGGTGCATTAGCCAGAAGAAGAGATTTCTTCTTATCAGGCCAGGTAAACTGATAACG
>SAAR01000842.1 GCA_009916335.1 Erysipelotrichia bacterium
TTCTTTTCTTCTTTTTTATAGCGGTTTTGATAAGGACCTATTTAAGATTATTACCCGCAAGCACCTTGGCGCAATCAATTTTTAATGTTACTAGAAAAAAACATGAATGAGCTGATCACTTCTTATGTTTGCAGCTTTGAAGAAGAAATGCAATACAGTGCAAATCTGAAATTTTTCTGGAATGCTTCACAATGCAATGATATGCAACAGCTCCAAGAAGCTTTAGAAAAGGCCAAACAAGATAAGCATGAGACAGCAAATCTTTTAAGAAAAGTTGCTTTAATAGAATCCTACCAGAATGTAGAGCAAGCATTAAAAACAGTATCATCAATTACAAATAAATGGATAAAAGAATTTGCATTATATGATATTGCAAAGTATATCTACGGACAAGACCCTCTAAGAGCAAAAGCTATTGTTTCTGGCTTGCCTACTGAGCTTCAATATGGCTTTCGAGCCTTTTTATCATCTTTAAACAGCGATGAGAAGGAAATTGTTAGTACAATAAAAGAGATTGAAAAGCTCAATAAAGCACGCTTGATATCCAATGATTGTTACGACGATAGCTTGATGAGTATAGCCTATAGCGTCGCTGAAAAATACCCTTATCTTGTACTTAATATTGGGGAACAGCTCAATAGTCCATGGGGTGAGAGATATTCTATTGAGATTGAAATTGCAGTCGGTCTTTCCAAATATGACTTGGAAGAAAGTATTGCTTATTTATTGAAGAGAAATGAAGATTTTTTCCAAATCGAGAGTATCGTAAAAATCATCGAATCTGTAGATGATGTGAAAGCACTGAATCGCTTGGCAGAACTAACAGAACATTATTCAAGTAATTATTTTAAATATAGAATTATAGCTTCTATTCACAAGAAGATACCTTTTTGTTTCGAACAATTATGGAATATAACATCCAAAATTCTTCCATATGATTTATAGTGACAAAGAGTTACTGTGTTAAGTACCATCTATTTCAAAAAACACCTATTTTAAAAGGAAACCCATGTTGAAAAAAATCATGATCTTTGTATGCCTTACTACAGGGCTTTTTGCAGCATCACTGCCAAGTAAATCCATCGTTAATATCACTTCTTTTGTTTCACTGCCTAATTACCAATACCCATGGCAAAGTGGAAAAATACAAGAGTTTGGTGGATCAGGTGCCATTATTGCTGGAAAGTTGATATTAACCTCTGCCCATGTGGTTTCAGATTCAAAATTCATCCAAGTCTCAAAAGAAAATGGCTCAAAAAAATACACCGCAAATATCAAATACATTTCTCATCAAGCAGACTTAGCACTATTAGAAGTCAAAGATAAGAGCTTTTTTGAAGGAACTGAAGCA
>SAAR01000843.1 GCA_009916335.1 Erysipelotrichia bacterium
CCATTAACCGATTTAACGATATCGCCATGTGATTTATAGCCTGTATTAATCTCATGGGGAAGGGTTTCATAGAGCATCATGACGGCTTCTTTAAAATGTTTTGTTTTGCAATTTTCTAAAAAATATAATTCAAAATTGACATTGGCAGAACTAATGGGTAATAGATAATTATAGGTTAATGGACTAAAAATAAATCCCCCATAAATCAAATACCGTGGCTCTTTATCTTTTTCGGTGTAGACAATTTGGTGCTTTTGCTTTAGAGTGTAGGTAATGTCTATATTCTTTTTATCTCTGATAATGCTAAATTTCAGAGTATCTCCTACGGGTTTAGAATGAAGGGTATGCTTATAATTCATAACGCCATACGGTGTTTTGATGTTACCATCATTCATAATGGGAATGTTATCAATGGAAAGGATAATGTCGCCTAAGCGAAGCTCATGTTCATTTTTATCTAAATGTGTGACAACAACACCCTTATCGCCTTTTAGTTCATAGTGATTCTTTAGCGTATCATTATTTAATAATTGCACTCTGGTATCACTGTTGTCATAGCCATCGATTTTTCTATCTTTAGTATCTAGTAAAAAGGTATTGACAATAATGGAAGGGACAATATAGGCAATATTAGTTGCCTTCGATAAATTTTGCATGGCTATTCCTACTATTTCACCTTTAGTATTGATAGCAGGTCCTCCACTGTTTCCTGGATTAATCGCAGCATCTACTTGCATACCAAGCATGGATTCATAACTCCATGAATACCTTGTTGTATCAATGCGTGAGACAACCCCTTTGGTGGTAGAAATGGTTGTACCTCCAATTGGAAAGCCAAGAACCGTTATTGTGTCACCTTGTTTGACCTCGGTACTGATTTTTAATGCTTCAGTTCCTTCAAAAAAGCTCTTGTCTTTGAGTTCTAATAGTGCTAAGTCTGCTTGATGAGAAATGTATTTGACATGTGCGGTGTATTTTTTAGAACCATTTTCTTTTGAGACTTGGATGAGTTTTGAATCAGAAACCACATGGGCAGAGGTTAATATCATTTGTCCTGCAATGATAGCACCTGATCCACCGAACTCTTGTATTTTCCCATTTTGCCATGGGTATTGGTAATTAGGAAGTGAAATAGAAGAAGTGATTTTAACGATGGATTTACTTGGCAGTGATGCTGCAAAAAGGCCTGTAGCAAGGCATACAAAGATCATGATTTTTTTCAACATGGGTTTCCTTTTAAATTAGGTGTATTTTGAAATAGATGGTACTTAAAATGGAGGCTTCTCGTTTTCTATGAGTGGGTCAAACACCATTTTTTCAGTGGGTGGCATAGGAATGGGTGTTT
>SAAR01000844.1 GCA_009916335.1 Erysipelotrichia bacterium
TTATTTTATTAAGTAGAGCATTTAACGTAGGAATTCTATCTGACATTATCAATGTTCCTTTGGCAAAAAAAACTATAATCCCATAACATATTAACTTGTAATACATTATCTCTTGTAATACGTTTTCTTTCATATTTCTATTTTCATTTTTCATATACCACCTCTCTTTTTTGTTTTTTCTGATTTCCATAAACAACACCACCTTCTTTTAAAAACTCTCTTATAAATTCAGCCCATGTTTCAGCTTCCTTTTCTCTTGTTTGTTCTCCCATACCTATCTCCTTTGTTAAATACTCCAGTGTATATCTGCTTTAAAATTCTCTTTTGGTTCGTTCACGTAAGCTTTAAACGCTATAACAGTCAGTGCTTGATTGATGTAGCCCGATAAACGATATGTAGCTTTGACTTGATTAAAACCATGCTGAACAGCATCAGGAATGATTTTGCGTCTTCCTAAGCGTTCTATCAGTGCTAATATTGCCTCTGCTCTCTGCCCTTCTATCAACGCTGCTTTTGCTATGAACTCATTACCATTGTGTAAACCCAAACGTTTCAACTCTCTTGTTATGTCTTTTTTCATTTTTCACTCTCCTTTAAAAATCATATATGTTTTTCATTTCTGAAATTTTTTTGCTTAAAGCTTCCTTAACATCTTTATCTGAAAGTCTCTTTAGTGGCTTAATCAATACAGGATCTGGTATTAAATCCGCTCTTGTTAGATGTTTCTTGTTAGTTCTTTTTTTCATTTTAAGTTCTCTCTTTTTCTCTTTTTGATAATCTCTTTTTCCTTTTAGTTAATTTTTTGTTTTTCATTCTTTTTAAGTTTTCTACTTTGTTGTCTGAAAATAAACCAAAACATATTTCAATCAATAACATGACTACACCTGCTAAGATAAGAATGAATGGAAGTGCTATATATGTATATTTATAATAAATAAGACCCTCGGCATTATCTAAAGCAAACCATGTACCTAAGCATATTGCCGTTAACATTATTAGTAATACAGTAAGTATTATGTCCTCGCCTTTTCCTGATTTTTTCAATCTCAATACAAATTGAGATTTAATATTCATGTCTTTGATCTCATCAGCGATAACTGAAAATATACACAATAAACATGATGATAACCATAACCCAACTGTATATATGAAAAATAAAGTATAAAAATATGGTGAGGTTAAAATATCTTCTGGTTTCACCTGATTTATTTCATTTGTAGCTATTACCGCAGCAAGCCAAAAACCTATAAAAGCAAGTATCGGTATAATCTGGATATAAAACCTTTTACTTTGTATCATCGCACTTATCAAATATAGAGCAAAATGCCATATTGCTATGA
>SAAR01000845.1 GCA_009916335.1 Erysipelotrichia bacterium
GTATTGAACCTAGAAAAAATCTCATAGGTTTATTGAGTGCTTACAATAATCTAGAAGATAAAATTAAAAAGGAGTATAAGCTCGTAATCGCTGGTTTTAAAGGCTGGGAAAATAAAGAGATTATGCAAATAATTGAAAAAAACAAGGACTTCATAACATACTTGGGATATATCTCAGATGAAGAGCTTGCTGCTGTATATAATAAAGCAAGTTGTTTTGTGTACCCATCATTTTATGAAGGATTTGGCTTACCTCCTCTTGAGGCTATGGCATGTGGTACGCCTGTGGTTTGCTCAAATGTTAGTTCACTTCCTGAAGTGGGTGGGGATGCAGTTGTGTATTGTGATCCATACTCAGTCGAAGATATAAGAAATAAGATAGAGTCAGTGCTTCGTGATGAAAACCTTCAAAAAGAACTATCTCTAAAAGGCTTGGAGCAAGCTAAAAAATTCACTTGGGAAAAATCAGCACAAGAGCATATAAAAATATTTAATGAATTATTGGAAACAATATAGATGAAAACAGTCTATGACAATATCATTTTTGCATTGCAAAAAGCTGGTGGCATATCAGTTTACTGGAGTGAATTGTCAAAAAGAATAGCTAAATATAATGTTGGTTTCTATGGATATAATAGTGATAATATTTTTTATAAAAATGAAAATATATCTCAAAGGCAAGAGAGCTTTTTACCTATAAAACTAGCACGATATTTAAGTTTTCAAAAAAGATTACCTAAAGGTTCTATTTTTCATAGTAGCTACTATCGTATATCAAACCAGAAAGATGTAGCAAATATAGTAACTGTATATGATTTTACTTATGAGAAATATCGTACTGGATTAGCAAGATATGTGCATACATGGCAAAAAAAGAGAGCTATAAATAAAACTGATGGGATTATATGTATATCAAATAGTACAAAACAAGATTTATTAAATTTTTATCCAAGTATTAAAGAAGACAAAATAAAAGTGATTTACCTTGGTGCCGATGAGAGCTTTGAATTACTAGAATCTCCAAAAGATGAACTATATAAAGGTTTCAAAGAACTTATTGGTAAAAAGTATGTTTTATATGTTGGAGATAGAAGTAACTATAAAAATTTTGATATAGCTGTAAAAACCACACAACAAATATATGACTGCATTTTAGTTATTGTTGGAGGTGGAGCTTTGAGAGCTGATGAAAAAGAGTTGCTACAAGAAGAATATTTTCATTATCGAGGTATAAGTACAAAAGATTTGAATATATTATATAACAATGCATTTTGCTTACTCTATCCATCTAGCTATGAGGGTTTTGGAATCCCTGTACTTGAATCCATGAGTGCTGGTT
>SAAR01000846.1 GCA_009916335.1 Erysipelotrichia bacterium
TTATAAAAAATCAAAAGAATATAAACATGAAAATACATCACTATACAAATTTAGAATCATTAGCAATGATTCTAAAGAATAGGACTATTAGATTTAATCGCCTTGATAAAGTAGATGACCTTGAAGAGGGTAATGCTGAGTCATTAGGAGTTCGTTTTTGCAAATATGTATTTGTTTCATGCTGGACCGAGATTTCCGAAGAAAGTATTCCCCTTTGGAAAATGTATGGTGGTGATTTTGGAGGTATTCGAATTTCAGTAGAGAAAGAAATGTTTCAAGAATATTTCGTATCTAATTTAGATTTTGGAGGTCTAAAATCACAAGGCTTTCTTATAACAAAAATTCCTCCACAAAGCCTAACTCATCCAGATTTTTGGGTTTTCCCTATGTTAGATTACAATAATGACTTGTTTTATCGACACGTAGAATATGTAGATGATGTTTTTCAATACACCAAAGATTGTATTCAGATTACTAATATTAAAGATGGTAGAGGAGATATGAATATGCAAATGAAGCCTTTTGGTTCTTATAAAAATAAACGTTGGGGGTTTCAGAATGAAACAAGATTTGTGCTCTATGTGCTTCCCTGCAACCCTATGTTAGAGGGGGTAAATCCAGAAGTCTCCAGCATAGTTATGCAAAGCCTATTAGGAAACAAATCTTTACCTTTTACATACTATGATATGCAACTTAAAGATGAGGTTTTAGAAAAAATAGAAATTACACTCAGTCCATCCGCTTCTGAAGCTGAGAAAATAATAACACAAGCCTTAATTGACAAATATGCTCCCAAAGCTCAAATCAAAGACAGTGCTTTGGGAAAAGTAGTCCGACTAAAGTAATTATCAGAGAAACTAATCTTACAAATGAATAGTGTCGTATTCAATAATAAGTTCTATCTTTGCCTCTGCAAACCATTTGTAACCCCAATGCGGTAACACTCACCAAATCAATCCTCTAAAATTGATTTGAGACTTTCGCAAAAGGGCTGAAAAAACGCGGTACAACACGTATACCGAAACAACTGAAAACCAATAGATTGAATTTCCCGGTACTTTCAATGTAATTGTAAAAACAAGGTTTGTACCGTTTAAAAGAGTAAAACGCTAAGAGTCAATAGTGTAAATATGCTGCATCGGGAAATAAAGCTTGTAAGCATCTGTAATACAGATAGTTACAAGCTTCTAAGTTGAAAAATGCAAATATAATCCTGGATTGTTAATTTCTTGATTTTTAATGCAGTAAAAAAATGAACTAAGATGTAAATATTACATTTTTATGGTAGGTTTTGACCCAAGTTTGCTTCGAGTTTATTATTCATATCGTTCTTTAAGT
>SAAR01000847.1 GCA_009916335.1 Erysipelotrichia bacterium
AAACGATGGATATGGTCCACTATTTATAGAACAGATTACCTGAAAATGAGTGTGAAAGAGTTTTATTACGATGGTGGTTTGATAATTGAGAAAGATGAATAAGATGTGCTGTTTCCTAATTTATAGATTCGAATGATAATTAAATGAAACCAAAAACTTTTTTTGATAAAGATATAAAAATGATCAGCCAGAGGCCGGGGCATAGCCCTAACAAAATACAAAGAGTTAATAATGAAGGTGATCTGATTGGTAAGTTCAAGAAAATTAGCTTTTAAGGTTAAGAGATTCAATTGGATTCGATGAGTAACACTATTCTTTTCAACAATTAGTTACAAGACAAATAAATATATATCAATACAGAAAACGGAGACAGCAACATCAACGAAGAGCGCTTCATCAACCTCATCAAGGATATCGTCACTTTGAACCTGAAACTTGAGTAAACGTAGGCCGAAGTGTTTAAGATTTATATACAGAACAAGGAACAGTATGTGATGATCTACAGAAATCAGAATAACATCGATTTGATATTTATCCTATTGAATCAACACAAAAATGAATAAATAATTATAAATTCTAAATTTACAGAATAATTCGTTCAATTAAGAAATTTGATAAATAATCTTGTTGTCGGGGACAGAAAAGATGATACTAATTTTAACAACCAGATAATACGTTTAGATCTGATGAAAGCAGACAAGACTGAAATAACCGAAGTGAAGTACAACATTTTACAAATTGCAGACGAAATAAACACAATAAACACAAAGATAATAACAAACGCAAACGATATAATTAATGTATAAAAGAACTTAGACAGCGTATACGCACAACGTACAGGCAATTTGGTTTCTGTAGGTGCTCAGTTTCTTATATATGAAGGTTAGTTAGTTGCTCTGTTTGCAGCAAGTACAGCATTGTAAGGACAAGTAACAGCGTTAGCAGCTACGGTCGCAAGTGTATAAGCGTAAGTGACAGGTTTGCAAGTTGATAACTTGGTAGGAGATGTTGCTGAAAAAGTGGCTGACAAAGTTGCCGATTAAGTAGGATTTCAGATACAGAAGAGTTTGTGGAGTAAATTCGGTACATTCTTCAAAGAAAATTGGATGAGTCTTCTTGGCACTGTGTTTGGTGGATCAACATCTTCTGCTGCTCTAAGTAAAGCGAACAGGTTGTTCGAAGTTTTGAGTATTGATAATATTAGTGAAGAACCTGGTGAAGAAAACTTATATTACATCAAAATTAGCTAAAATATCAAAATGCCTACACACGACATACACGCTCAGAGCATTAGGGCATCTATCGGTAAAATCACTAACTATGACGCTATGTTTGGT
>SAAR01000177.1 GCA_009916335.1 Erysipelotrichia bacterium
TTTAATCAATTAATAAACCGGTCTGGCATTTGATAGGCATGAATAAAACTGCTGATTCAATTTTTCCGAAAAACGCCGAATATATATTTGCATATTACAGCTACACTCTAGAAAATAGAAGTGGGGAGAAAACGTAAGTTTTCTCCCCACTGAATGAACTTTTATAAAAGACTTTTCCTTATTCTTAATAATAAGTTATATTAATAGGAATGAAGCTGTTTCTAATAATCATCTTCCTCAAATCCTGTATAACTGTGTCCACCAATAATAAGTACTTCATCTTTCGTAGCATCATAAGTCACTGATGAGAACACCCAAGTAAATTCTGGTATAGTAGGATTTTTCCAATCTTTCTCAGCTTTACGTATGCTTTTGAAAATAGCATTTCCGCTGTATAATTTAACTTTTAAATAGAGACTATCGGCTATATTACCTCCTTTTGTAGTTACTGCTTTAGGTATGATTTTCCCTTCGATTACAGCTGCACGTAAATAATCACGAGGTACTTCTGCCGTTTGTCCTTCTGCAGTTGGAGCACTAATATTTTCCTTTGCTTGAGGGAGTGATATTGAATTTAGGTTATTTGTTAACTTGTCAAATTCAATATTTGTAGAAACAAATGATGCCGGAGTTCCGGTGAATTCAAACTTGCATTTCAATGGGATAAGTTTAGAAACATCTTCCATCCAAATTTGATTAGCAAGGTTGGATGACGTATTATATATTCTTAACTCACTGCCGTCATAATCGTGGTAGATTTTCGTCATATCCTCATTGGCTAATTTAACGATATATCTCCCAGAATAGTCCAATGTTTCACTATCCCACACTTCTACGTCTTGTTGGCAAGAACCAAAAACTAAAATAGAAGCAAACGCCATTATTAATTTTAAACTTATTTTTCTCATAATAAATTTCATTTATTTTTTATTTAGTACAACTGTAAAAAACATTCCTCCATATTCTGCTTTCCATGTTACAACGCCTGTTTCTGGTGTAAAAAGTCCTTCAGTAACAGCTGTTAATGTATCTCCCCATGGCAATATAGAACTAGATAGTAAAGTCAGTGAATTATCATTCTTTAATTGTACATACCCACTGCAAGCATATGCAGAGCCATATTTTACTTTTTGATCATAATAACCACCTAGAAAATCGGAAATCTCGAAGAATCCAGGTGCTACTTTTTTTATGTTTATATCAAACCCAGGGTAAGGAATCGTTGCGCCTTGTCTTAGACGGAAGGTTCCATCTGCAGTTATATATTTACCTGAAATATCTGTTTTTACAGTTGGATCAGCTACAATAACAGTTCTTGTTCTTGTTGTTTTTACACCGTCTGGGTTAGTATAAGCATATGTGATCGGATAGATTCCAACGACAGCTGCATTTACTGTTCCGTCTATTTTAATTTGGCTAGTAACATCCTGTTCATAATAAGCTGCTTTTACACCAGGCTCTTGGTAGGAAGCACCTAATGTTACTAACATATTTTCTCCACCTATAAGCTCAATGTGAAGTACTCCCGATACACCTTCCGTCTCCTTTTCGCATGATGCAAAAAAGAATAGAGTGCATAATAAAAAATAGATATATTTTATATTTTTCATAATCAAAACAATTTTAATTGTTTAATCTTAATTTTCAGTTTCTTCTATAATGATTTCAGCTTTCTTGTTCCACCAAATTTTTTCACCGAGATTCGCTTTTTGATCAGGCCTATTGGGGTTACGACTCATTACTGCATCTGGGTATAGAGGCGAAGTAGGCAATGAACCATTTAGTTTATTGCGTCCGTTAACAGCAATGGTCATATTACCTATGATATTGACATCAGAGTAGGCTTTAGTTCTATTTATTCTAATATCCATATTGTAAATAGCAGGATATTTAATGCGGTTACGCTCTAAGAAAGATTCAATGTGTTGGTAATTGGCATTGGCTACCCATTTTTGCATGCCGATTTGTTTTATCTCCTCTTCTATGGTACCATTTTCCCATTTTGCATAGCCATCAGCTCCGATAATCGCATAATCAGTTATACCGTGTTGGTCAAGTGAGGCTGTTACAGCTTTCTCATAGTATGTTTTGGCATTAACATGATCACCTGCACGCGCATATACTTCAGCAATGTAGAAATTGACTTCCCAATTAGACATAATCATCAAATCCATATCTGGGTCAAATCGTACTATGCAATAAGGTACTTTATCATCAGTCGTTTTGCCGTCCGAAGCAAATTTAGAATCAAAGTCGCCATAAAAGGCACCTCTATATCCTACAGCAGCATCTGATATTTTAAACAATTTATCTAAACGAGGATCTTTGTTTACATTCAAATAATCGATGAAGTTTTTACATGCGATAATATTGCCTGAAAGATAAGCTGCTTCACCGGCTTCAAACTCTCTCATAGGGTGCCGTTTACCTTCTTGTCCATCAGCCCATACTTTGCCTGAAATTTTAGCACTTGCAGCGATAAATGAATTTGATTTAACAAATGCAAGCGTTTTTGCGTTGTCATATCCCGATGTTTCAGAAATTCTTAGCATCAGTTTAAGCTTTAGAGAATTAGCAAAAAGCGTCCATTTATTTAAGTCACCAGCATAAATAAAGTCATATTCGCTGACTACTTTTGCGTTTGTCAAATCAACTTTTAATAGTTCGTCAACTCTTGCTAGTAAGTCAGAATAAATGTCTTCTGCTTTATCGAATTTGGGAGAAGAAATCTCTGATCCCTTGAGGGCTTCGGAATAAGGTATGTTACCCCACAAGTCTGTTAGCATTTGCCATGTAAAGATAGATAGCGCTTCGGCTATGAAATAATTACCATTATCGACATCTTTTGATAGGCTTTTGATTTTATATAAATCCATTAAGACGCCTGATGTTAAACTAGAGTATGCTGTATTAAAATCAGTTTCATTGTATTCACATAGGAATTTAAATTGTGATGAAGTGTATTTTTGAGTCCAATATTCAGACCAAAATCCTCCTGCAAAGCCTAAATCCCATCCCATAAGATTATTTCCTAGACCAACTTGTGCAGCCGGTAAAACGACTTTTGCATTAGGTATTTCTTCTAGTACATTCGGGTCGTGATTTACATCCAACCAACCTTGGCAACTGGATGTAAAAAACAGTATAAAAGCCGAAACTACGGTTATAATATATTTATTCATAATATTCTGTTTTTATGTTATTAAAAATTCAAATTTAAACCAAACGTATATAATTCATTGCTTGGATTAGCGTTGAATTCGCCGAATTTTGCATTAACGTCATTTCCGAAAGTTGTTGTTTCTGGATCAATATATGGATTTTCACGTGGAGTCCATAATAAAATATTGCTAATATTGAATGACACTTTTGCGCTATTGATATGTAGTATTGAACATACTGATTTTGGGATGAGGTAGGACATACCAGCTTCTCTCAATTTCAAATACGAACGACTGATTACAGAGTTTTGAGCACCTACAAAACCTCCACGATCTGAATAGAATGTGTGTAAGGCTGTGGGGTTTACAGGAATATCATTTTCTGTATATGTTCCATTGCCGTTATCAATAACTGAATTAGGAACCAAGAATGGTTTACGATCATTCAAGACTGTTTCTGGTGAACTTCCCGTCCAATGCATGTATTTTTTAGTATTGGAATAAATATAGCCGCCATTTCTATAATCTAATGTTGCAAATAGAGCAAGGCCTTTCCAAGTTATGGTGTTGCTTAATCCCATTCTGTATTTTTCATTCACGTCTTTGCCAAAGTACTCTTCTTGTGCAGTTGGTTGGGGATTTCCATTTCCATCTACAATAGTGTATTCCTTACCTTCAAGTGTTACTTTTTTAACGCCAGCTAATTTAAATTGTCCAAGGGATTTGCCTTCAACTGCATAAATTCCAGCACCGCCAAAACCTCCTAGATAAACTTCGGGGATATCTAAACGTTCGACCGTGTTTCTATTTATTGAAAGATTCCAACCAATGTTCCATTCGAAATCTTTTAATCTTAGGGGGGTAACATTAAGAGTTAATTCAATACCTTTATTCCTAATGTCACCTAAATTGCTTATTTGAGAAGTAAACCCAGTTGATGGATCTTTAGGCATTACATTGATAAGGTCTTTTGTCAAACGATTGTAATATGAGAATTCTACACCAAATCTATTTTTGAAAAAATTAGCTTCAAAACCCACTTCAAATTCCGATGTTAGTTCAGGCTTTAATACAGGATTGCCTAATTGGTTGGATACTGTATAAGAGTTTACTCCATTTAAAGGGAATGATAAATCATCTATTTTTGGGTATCCTGGATTTGTAGAGGTGGCAGCAACGTAGCGGTCATAAACATAATAGAGATCCGCATCATTACCAGTCATACCGTAAGCTACTCGTAATTTAGCAAAGTCTACTATCCCTGTGTCTATTCCTTTTGATTTCAAAAAATCTGTTAATAAGAAGCTGAAAGTCGCTCCTGGATAAAAATAGGAATTGTTTGATTTAGGCAATGTAGAGGACCAGTCATTACGTGCTGTTAGCGTTAAATAAGCATAGTTTTTATAGCTTAAATCGATGTTTGTATATATACCCATTAAGCGTCTCTCTTCTTTTCTTTGCGTTGAAGTAGATGGTGAACGGCTGTTTACAAGATTATAAAATCCAGGAATATCTATTGAATTGATTGATCCTTGTAAATAGTTGTATTTACGTTCATTGGCATTTAATCCTGCGATAGCATTTAATGTAAAATCTTTAACGATATTCCATTTGTAGTTAACCATTAAGTCATGGTTCATTTGTATACGTTCACGGCGCATTTCTTCGTAATTACCAGCATTTGCTGTACTTGAACCAGCATTTGGTGCTCCGATACTGAATGAAACGGGGGCTGTGTGGGTTTCAGAATTCGAAACTTCATAGTCACCGCCAAAACGGTAAGTAATAGTTAAATTCTTTAACAACTCATAGTCTAATTGAAGTTTTCCGAATAATTTGTTTTTATTCTGTACAGCACCGTTTTCGTTAAGTACATAATAAGGATTTAAACCATAAGGTGTAAAGTAATTATCTAAGTTATTGAATTTGCTTTGATAATCCTTTAAATCCGCAATAGAAATATCACTTGCAATCTCATATAACGAGCGGTGTAGCGAAGTCCCTTGACCAGATGGGACAGCTTTTGTTTTTTCCGTACTGAAGTTAATAGAAGTGCTCACCTTTAATTTGCCAGCTTGGTGAGAACCTCTTGTTGCAATCGTGTAACGGTCGTAAGAATCTTGACTAGTAGGAATCACGCCGTCTAAGCTGTTTTGTGATAAAGAAACAAAATAGGTTGTTTTAGTTGTGCCTCCAGACAAAGATAGTGAGTTTTTATAACTTTGTCCTAGGTCATAGAAATCTCTTACTCTATCTTTTAAAAAGACATAAGGTTTGACTTGTTGTTCGCTATCTACGATTCTTCCCCAAACTCTATTCTTTCCATCATAAGGAGCACCCCAGTTACCATTCTCATCTAAGGCTCTGTGCCCACTCCAGCCTTGTCCAAATTGAGATTGTTCTTCAGGTAAGCGCCCTACTCTTGATATGGTATAACCACCATCGTAAGCTATTTGAACTTTACCATCGGTGTTTTGACCTGATTTAGTTGTGATCATAATAACACCATTGGCGGCACGAGAACCATATAATGCTGTAGCTGCTGCACCTTTTAAGATTGTCATGTCAGCTATGTCATCAGGGTTTAATGCATTGATACCGGATCCAAAGTCAACTTGTGAGTTTAGGTTGTCTCCAGATCTGTTTTGTGAGTTGGTAATAGGGACACCGTCTACAACATACAATGGCTGGTTGTTTCCAAATGAGGAAGCACCGCGGATCATAACATTTTGTGTAGCACCAGGGCCTGGAGCTGTAGAAATGTCAATTCCGGCAACTTTTCCTTGCAAGGCATTCATGGGGTTAACTGCTTTTGACTGAGCAATAGCGTCACCTTTGAATGAAGTTGCTGCATAGCCTAATGCTTTTTTTTCACGGCTTACGCCTAAAGCTGTTACGACGACTTCATCAAGGATTTTTGCATCAGATTTTAAGATAACTTTTAGAGTTGGTTTAATTGCAACGTCTTGAGCTACCATACCGATGTATGAAATCTGTAAAGTCTTTGCCGTACTTGGTAGATTTGATAGGGTGAATTTACCATCCATATCAGTTATTGTACCTAAAGAAGTCCCCTTAACTAATATAGAGGCACCGACAATTGGTTGCCCGTCTTCCTCCGAGATCACAAGACCTGTGATTTTTTGGGTTTGGGCAGTTACTAAGCTGATACCTAAAAATAGGCATGTTAATAACAACATTAATTTTCTTTTCATAAATTCTCTCTTAAAGTTTAACTATTATTTAACTATAACAAAATGCAAATATATTAATAAATATGAAAGCTCCAATAGTTTTTAATAAAAAAGCTGCAATTTCTATTAATATGTTATTGAATTGTGTTTTTTTATGTTTAAAAGCACTTTATTTTTGTTTTTGTCTTTATTCTATTGCTCCTGTTATGTCAGATTGAATAATCAAAAAGATTCTTATATGGCTGTTTTATTTGTTTTTAGTTACATGAATGTCTGTTGTTTGTTAGTTTGTGTTTTTGCAATTTTTTTCTCATAAAAAAAGTGTATTTTGTGTAGAGAAATGTGAGTAGGTCTTATTGCGCTGTTTATCAATGTGCTTAGCCTTTTTAAGGAATAAATTACGGGGCATTTGTTGTTTTGTGAAAGTAGTCTCTGGAAAAAAGTATTTCTTTATTGTCTTAAATCTTTAATCTATCTTTTTTTTAATCGTAACTTTTTTGTATTAGCTTTAATTCGGGAATAGTAATGTAGAGAGATCAGAATGCTATTTTTGAGTTTTTTTTTGCAAGTGCTTTCTTTGCGAATAAGATTAAAGGTGTTAGAAAGTCTTATAGGAGTTACTAGAAACAGTGACTGTAGTAATTGGTCTTTAAGTAATTTGCTATTTCTTTTTCTGTCGATAATCTGTGCGATATCTATACCAGGCTTTTAA
>SAAR01000848.1 GCA_009916335.1 Erysipelotrichia bacterium
TTTTTGAAGAACTCAAACAAAATCGTAACTGTATCGTTTCAAACGAATGCATCGGTGCGATGACAGGTGAAAAGGTAAAGTTTGTATTTGCTCAAGAGTATGGCGGAATGCAGAAACACATGGGAGACGATAGTCACAAAGACAAGCGACAGGCATATTTGGAACAAGGTCATGAAATGGAATTGGAAACCATTAGCCTACATGATTTCTTGGTTAAACACAATGCACCCAAACAAATCGATTATCTGAGCATCGATACCGAAGGGAGTGAATATGAGATTTTGGAAAACTTTCCGTTTGATAAGTGGGATGTTGCATTACTGAGTGTTGAGCATAATTTTACAGAAAACAGAAAAAAAATTCAGAACTTACTAGAAAGTAAAAGCTTTATTTGTGTTGAAGTTCAGTGGGATACTTGGTATTATAAGGATGATTTAAATGCAAGTATGTAAGAAAAAAGTATTGTTGTTAACCCATATTACAATGGGTTATGGAAGCCCAGAAATGTTGAATTTGTATAAAATTTTAGAGAGTTATGGATTTGAGGTATATATCTCTGATCAGGAAGATGAAAGAAGAAGTTATTATGAATTAAAAGGTTATAACCGATTTTTTAGGAAAAATTTAAAAAAGTTAAACAAAAAAGATGCGGAAGTGCACTATGCTGAAATGGTCAACTTTTCTAATAAATTCATGCCTGATATAGTTATTACTAGTTTTCCGAACTTTATTTTAGATGAAAAGTTTATGTTTAATAAAGCAAAAGTTAAAATACTATATGCAGCAGAAGTTTTTCCAGTTAAATCAGGGACCAGTATCGATGGCATTATTGCACCTAACGAAGATCGTCTCAAAATTTTAACCAAAGAATTGTGTAATATAAATACATTTACTATTTATAATGCACCATTACTTAGTGAAATGAACTATAGAAAGCCTGTATGTTTTGATAACCCATCTGTATTGAATGTACTCTATCAAGGGCAGATCTCAAAACTATCAGGTGTCGACATCATGTTAAAATCTTTAGAGTATTCAGACAATATATTCTTGCATCTTTGTGGAGACATTCGAGATGAATCACTAAGGGAATTAGTTTACAAGTTAGAAAAACAAAAAAAGTTAAATTATTATGGTTTTTTAAAACAACTAGAACTTGATCAAATTAGAAAACTCTGTCATGTAGGCTTTATAGGTTGGCGTGAAGATTTAGATATTAATGATATAACTATTAAATATTGTTGCCCTACAAAGCTTTATGATTATATTTCTTATGGCATGCCAGTAGTTTATATTAAAAATACAGCTTTAGATAAGTGGAATAATATATATGG
>SAAR01000849.1 GCA_009916335.1 Erysipelotrichia bacterium
CACAGGAACATTATCTACAATAGCCGATAAAAATCCAACGCCAATGTTGACCACAGTAGGACCAGCGCTATCATACAATTTTACGGCTAAATCTAAGTACCCTAAGAAGTGAAGCCCTCCAACTGCTGCTAAAATGCCAAAAAAGAAAAGCAAAGTATCATGCTCAATTTTACCAATCATTTTAAACGTATTAAGCTCTTGACCCCGTTTTCTCTTTAAGCGATAACTGTAAAGTTTTAAAAGCGACAAACCAAAAAGCATCCCCCACATTGGAGGCAATTTAAAGAGTTGCTGACATAACACAGCGGATATAATGGTTACAATCCCCAAGGCAATCACCATTTTTCCACCTATTAAAATAGAAACTTTAGGCTCTGTTGAAACATCAAAATGAGGTTTTTCTGCAGGAACGGATAATGATAGCAACCATGCTGTTGCAACCCATCCTAAAAACGAAGCAGGAAAAAGATAGAAAAAGTCAATAAAAGGTGCTTTCTCTGCCATCCAAGCCATCAGTGTTGTAATATCACCAAAAGGGCTCCATGCGCCTCCCGCATTAGCAGCGACCACAATATTAATAGCACCTGGCACTAAAAAGTTTCTATTCTCTTTTTCAATAGTAACTAAAACTGTTGATAAAATAAGCGCTGTTGTTAAGTTATCCGCCACAGGACTAATAAAGAAAGCCAAAACACCTGTAAGCCAAAAAAGCTTTTTGTAACTGTACCCTTTAGACACAAGGTTATATTTCAATTTATCAAAAACTTGCCTCTCAATTAAAACCTCAATGTACGTCATTGCGACAAATAAAAAGAAGAAAATCTCTGCGATTTCAAATATCAAATGATCGACGCTCTGCGTCAATGATGAAGGATCAATATCGTTGATAAAATTATACACACCTATTAGAATAAAAATAAATGTGCCCATAAACAATGCCGGTTTAGCTTTATTGATATGATAATTTTCTTCTGTTGCAACAGCATAATATCCCACTACAAAAACAATTAATGAAACAATTCCCACCCATGTCGTTGTTAAGTCTTCACCATTTGATGCCCAAATTGTGTTCATAAATACCAACAAAAGCCATATAATTCGCATCTATTATTTCCTTTCTGTTAAATAATGCGCACCCAACGACTCTTTGCGTTTTAATGCACTTGTTATGATCTCTTTTGAAACCAACAATCGTAATTTAAGAAGTTTTCCAATCGGTAATTTCAACATCTCCTCTACCCTTTTACATGCTTTTTTTAACCCCTCTTGATCACGAAGTATACCTGCATAACACCACATCAAATCTCGCAGTTCATTTTTTAAAACTTTATCA
>SAAR01000850.1 GCA_009916335.1 Erysipelotrichia bacterium
CCCGTTCAGTCCGACTGCTGCGCCTAATCCGGTAACTATCGTCTTGAGTCCAACCCGGAAAGACACGACAAAGCGCCACTGGCAGCAGCCACTGGTAACCGTTTAGAGGAGTTGGTCTTGAAGTTATGCGCCGGTTAAGGCTAAACTGAAAGAACAAGTTTTGGTGACTGTGCTCCTCATAAGCCAGTTACCTCGGTTCAAAACCTGCAAGTTCTTGAACCGTTGAAAAAACCGCCCTGCAAGGCGGTTTTTTCGTTTTAAAACAAGCAAAACATACCTCATTTTCGCTCCCTCCTCAAGATCACTCTAACAACAAAAGCTACTCATAGTCTGTCGACTCATAATCATCATCGATTTATAAGTTATTTTATTTGCGGAAACCTAAAAAATGGAATTGTTGGAAGATGAGTTTTTGAAAATAAAAACCGCCCTTTCCGAGAATATAAAAAGACACAGAGAAGAACACAATTTATCCCAAGAAAATTTAGCTGAGTTATCTGGACTACATAGAACATACATAGGTTCTGTTGAGAGAAAAGAAAGAAATGTAACCCTCAGCACCTTAATTGTTATTGCAGCCGCTTTAAAAGTATCCGTGCCTGATTTATTAAGGAAAAAAGAAAGTGAGTGAAGAACTGCTAAAGTTATGGGAAACTTTAAACCAAACCCAGAAAGATCATTTCCTCAAATTAATGAGAGCATATGATTTAGAAAAATCATACATACTCTATAATAATAGTTTTTTCAATGAACGTTTTTGCAACGCGCTTGGCGATAAAATAATAATTCATCACTCTAATAGCAATCGTCCGTTAACAAAAACATTATTTGAGCACGCATTTAATGATGCATTAATTGAATCAGGATCAGAGTCTATACTAGCTGAAAGCAGAACTAACCCAGGCCATGACATCACGATTAATGGCATAAGAGCCAGTTTAAAAACAGAAGCAGCTAAAAATATAAAAGATAAATTTATTCATGTAAGTAAATGGATGGAGCTGGGGAAGGGGGAATGGATTCTCCATGATCTTTTGGATAGATTCATATCTCACTTGAAGAATTATGAAAAAATATTCACATTAAGATTTATAAGCATTACAGGGAATAAATTTAAATATCAGCTTGTTGAAATACCGAAAGCATTACTATTAGAATCAACTTTTGCTAAACTAGAGATAATGGAAAATAGCAAACAAACGCCAAAACCCGGATACGGATATGTAACTGACAGCAATGGAATAGAGAAATTTTCTCTCTATTTTGATGGTGGCACAGAGAGAAAACTTCAAATAAAACACTTACGTATAGAGTTATGCGTTATACCTGTCTC
>SAAR01000178.1 GCA_009916335.1 Erysipelotrichia bacterium
GAATAGAACTTGCTCAAATTGACGTGTGGAGAGTCATAGTAAAGAAGGGTGAGTTTAATGTTGGCTCCAAATGTGTTTATGTAGAAATTGATTCTGTGCTTCCAGAAATTGAACAATTTGAGTTCCTGCGCAATAAGAACTTCCGCATAAAAACCCTGAAGATGGCTGGGGTGGTTAGCCAAGGTATCTGCTTCCCGTTGGACATATTGCCGAAAAGAATGATAATATAGGTGAAGATGTTACAGACGTTCTTGGTATAAAACAATTTCAACGACCCCATAGCTAAAGCTAGGGGATTCTTGCTTCACCAACTGTTGCCTACTCTCACATTGTGATGATAGGTCTTACATAGTCTCCACAAGCTAGATTATACTGTTCCCGTATGCCCTACGGTGCAGTTTATATACCTATAGATTTATATTGCTAGCATTTCTAATCCTTTGTTTAGAATATTAATGCTGGCATTTAAATCTCTATCATGTTGTGTATGACAAATGGGGCATTCCCAGTTTCTGATTTGTAGGTTTTTCACCTCTTTATTTCGGTAGCCACATTGTGAACAAGTTTGGCTACTTGGATACATGGTAGGGATTCTCACAATCGTGGCTCCATACCACTCTGCTTTGTATTCCAGCATGTCAAAAAACTTCGACCAAGATACTGACGCCATGCTTTTTGCGAGATTACGATTACGAATCATATTTTTTACGCTTAAATTTTCAATGCAGATAGTTTGGTTTTCGCTAACTAACATGGTCGATATTTTTTGTAAAAAGTCATTTCTTTGATTCGTAATTTTTTCATGGATTCTAGCCACTTTAATACGTTGTTTATTTCGATTGTTTGAACCATTTACCTTTTTGGAGAGTTTTCGCTGTGCTTTAGCTAGTTTATCCATTGCTTCCTCTAGGTGTTTAGGGTTTTCCATCGTATTGCCATTGCTGTCAGTATAGAACTCTTTAATGCCGACATCAATGCCAATCACGCCAGCGTTATTAATATGCATTTGTGGTTCAAAATCCACGTTTAAAACAGCGAAATACTTACCAGAAGGCGTTCTTTCGATGGTTGCATTATTAATTTTCCCAATGGGCATGCTTTGTTTGACTTTCACAAAACCCAATTTAGGAAGCTTTAAACGCTTTCCCTCAATACGAATCCCATTTCCCTGATTTAAAGTTCGATAGGATTGACGATGGTTGTGCTTACTTTTAAAGGTAGGGTGTTTCGCTCGCTTTTGAAAGAAGTTAACAAAACCCTTGTCTAAATCACGCAAAGACTGTTGTAAAGCAATACTATCTACACTTTTTAAAAAAGCAAACTCATCTTCTCTTTTTAATGCCGTAAGCATAGCTGACGTTTGACAGTATCCCACTTTAGAACCGTTTTTGTAGGCTTCCTCACGCATAGCTAATGCTTTATTGTAAATCAAACGACAACAACCTAAAGTTTGTGCAATTAAGTTCTTTTGTGTTTGATTTGGATAGATTCTAAACTTCACCCTTTTTTGCATTATCCCATCTTTCCTTTCTGTCTTTGTGATGTTTTCTGACTTTCAATATATTGCTTGATGATTTCCAAAGGTGCATCACCAACGCTCGAAACAAAATAGCTGTTCGTCCAAAGTGTAGGCATTCTAGTTTTTAAGGAAGGAAATTCACTTCTCAAAACTCTAGAAGTATATCCTTTTAAGGACTTCACAGCTTTATGTATACCATATTGTGGGTCCACTTCCATGAGAATATGAACATGATCTGGCATAATTTCCATTTCAATAATATCACGGGAACAACCCTCAAAACAACCCTCACTTTTTCTACCACTTAGTTTAAACTAACTTTTTTCAAATTCCTCATAATCCATAAGAAAAGAGGCTGTTTTCCCACTTGTTACAGCCTCTTGCGTTCTAATCAAAACTCATGATTTATTGCCATCCACGATACCAATAAATTGACCATTTATATGACCCATCACTAAAAATTACTCGTGTAGTACCAAACCCATGTGTTGCTTTCGTCCATTGTGGTTGTGCATACGCCCATGCAAATGCGTCTTCCTGTGTATCAAACAATGGGCTTTGCATACTTAATGCAACATCCGAAGTTTCATCATACATATACGTTCTTCCATCATCTACGATATAAGGAGTTGTGTTAGCAGGTGTGTTGTTACTTCCACCACCATTTGCACTTCCCCCGTTTGTTGCACTTCCACTGTTGGCAGAACCACCATTCCCAGCGTTGCTAGAGTTAGACGTTGTGTTTTGGCTTGTAGAAGCATTGTTGCTTGCTTCTGCTTCTTCCTGTGCTTTCTTTTCTGCCTCAGCAATCTTATCTTTCAATGCTTGGCTTTGGTATACTGTTCCATCTAATGCTTTGCTGACACCATTTTCTTTTTCTGCTTCTTCCAAAGATACCACTTTCACATTCACTTTTTCTGTGGCTTTATTGTTGTATTTGTCTTTGGCAGTTACGTTTAATTCATAAGTACCAGTGTTTGCTAAATCGACTTTCTTGCTATCGACCGTAATTGCAACTTCACTCAAATCCTCAGCTTGAAAGAATTTTGTGAAGTCTACATCTACTGCATTTTGTTCCACTACAATTTCTTTCATCAAGTCTTTAAAATTAGGTGCTTTACTGTCTTTTACTTCAATCTCAAAATCCACCTCTTTTTTGTTGTATTTAATCGTTGCTTTATAAGTACCAACTTTTGCATACTCTTTGTCTTTCTCATTTTCTACTTTGTTAACAGACATGTTTGCTTTTGCTAATACATCTTTATCTTTTGTTTCTAAATAGTCTTTCACATTCGTAGAAATCTTTTTTCCATACTCTACCACAAACGTTTTTTCTTTTAATGCTAATGGGTTGTCATGTGGCATAGCAAATGCAATCAATGTTGCCACAACGACTAAAGAAGCCACCAACCCTGTCGCATATACTTTTTTCTTTCCAAACTTCTCAAATAATTTTTTCATAATTTATCTCTCTCTTTCTAGGTGGAAATGTTTCCACCTTATTTTTATTTTTTCTTTATAATTTAAAATGCACAACAAACTCAGGTGGGAGTTGCTTATCTGTCTTTCATTATAACGCTGTGTGGCAACTAAATCGCTGTTTTCACATGTCTTTTCAACATCTGCTTTAGTAGGTATTGTAGAAATATCTTCAAAGTACGTTGTCATGGTTCCTGAATTAGCAAAAACCTGTGCTTTGTGAATTGTCTTACGATACCCATCATTAATCATTCTAAACGTTGCACACATAGCTTTATCCATGTCTTTATCAACAGATTTAACTAATGTATTGAACTTCTTTTGCTTTAATCTAAAAAAAACTGGATTATCCAGTCTATTTTATCACTTGCTTTCATTCATTTTTGCTAATATCGCTTGCACTCTTTCTTGATCAACAACATCATAGCGATTCGTTTCTATAAATGAGAAATTAACCCCATAATTAGAAGTTGTAGGATCGTGTAGCTTTGTTTTACAAGAGGAATGAATTTGTTTTAAGCCAGTGTTTGCTAATACATAATCGACATTATCCTCATTAATGCCACAACCTGCTAATATTTCTATTTGTGAACCATATAAATCCTGCATCTTTTTAAGTTTATTCACACCTTCTACTGCTTTGACATTTGCCCCACTGGTTAAAATACGATCAACACCACATGCAATAATATCAACAAAGCCTTGTGCATAATCATTAACGACATCAATAGCACGATGGAATACCGCTTCTTTTCCATATTGATGAATAAGAGCGACCATCTTTTCACTTTGTTCTTTATCAACCGTTTTATCTTCCTTGAGGAAAGCAAAAGCAAGTCCATCTGCACCATGTTCAAGTAAAATTTTTGCATCTGCAAACATCACTTCTCTATCTTCTTCTAAATAGCAAAAACCAGCCCCACGATTTCTAAGCATACAAATCACTTTTAAATCTGTATCTTGTTTTACTTTAATAAGTGTCGCTAAAGAAGGAGTTAACCCTCCCATATGCAACGCACTATTCAATTCAATTCGTTTTGCCCCACCACGATATGCTTGTAAAGCGTCATAGTAAGAACCACAACAAACTTCTAACACTTTATTCATATAAATTGTTTCCTTTCCAATCAATCGCAACACTTACTGGAAAATCTTTCACTTCCAATTTTTGTATCGCTTCTGCCCCTAAATCTTCAAAGGCAATCATTTCTGCTTTGACAATGGATTTGCTAAGTAATGCCCCTGCTCCTCCAATTGCTACTAGATAAACACCATGATTACGCTTAATGGCATCGACAACACTTTGTGTACGATACCCTTTACCAATTGTAGCACTCACTCCCAGATCATATAAACGTGGTGCATAAGCGTCCATACGCATACTCGTGGTAGGTCCTGCACTACCAAACACTTTCCCTGGTGGTGTTGGGGTTGGTCCAACATAATAAATCGTTGCCTCTTTTAATGCAATCGGCAAAGTTTCCTTACGATCTAACATTTCACATAAACGTTTATGTGCAGCATCTCTTGCCGTATAAATCGTTCCACTAAGATACACAAGATCCCCTGCTTTTAATGTTTCACATTTCTCTTTTGTAAGAGGTGTTGTTATACGAATCATTAAATAACCTCCTTTGCATGTCTAGTAACATGACATGAAATATTGACTGCACAAGGTAATCCTGCAATATGTGTAGGAAAGTGTTCAATATTAATCTTAAAAACAGTTGTATCTCCTTTTAATCCTTGTGGACCAATATTAAGAGCATTGGCTTGTGCTAATAAATCTTCCTCTAGTTTTGCATATTTTTCATCAGGATTCGGTAAAGAACAATCACGCAACGTTGCTTTTTTAGCGAGCATTGACGCATAATCAAAAGTTCCACCAATGCCAACTCCTACCACCATTGGTGGACAAGCATTAGGTCCTGCCTTTTTAATCGCAGAAAGAACAACTTCTTTTACACCTTCTACCCCTTGTGCAGGTTTTAACATCGTAATCACTGACATATTTTCACTACCAAACCCTTTACAGCCAACCTCTAAAACAACTTGATCGCCACTAACGATTTCAAAATAGATAATACATGGTGTATTATTTTTTGTATTTTTGCGTTCAAACAAAGGATCGCTGACGATACTCTTTCTTAAATAGCCTTCTTCATAACCTAAAGCCACTCCTTCATTAATCGCTTCCTTTATATCTCCATCAACAAGTACAACCTCTTGACCAATTTTTGCAAACACGATGACCATACCCGTATCCTGACAAATAGGAATATGATCTTCTTTCGCAATGCGTGCATTTTCTAACAATAATGTTAAAGTTTCTTTCCCTATTTTACTTGTTTCTGTTTTTGCACTTGCTTTCAACATGGCTTCAATATCACTAGGATATGCATAATTAATATTTTGCACCATCATCGCAATTCGTTTCGTAATCTCTTTTACACTAATTTCTCTCATTTTATCTTACCAACTGTTCTTTCACAGCGACATCTTGTACTGCTTTTGCCACTGCTTTAACCACTTCCTTATTGAATGCATCAGGAATAATATAATCATCTCTTAATGCTTCCGTTGGAATGATACTAGCAATCGCTCTAGCTGCTGCCAACTTCATTTCCTCGGAAATGTTACTCGCTTTAGCATCTAATGCTCCTCTAAAGATACCTGGGAAAACAAGTACATTATTAATCTGATTCGCAAAATCACTACGTCCTGTTGCAACAATACGAGCCCCTCCTTTTTTAGCTTCTTCGGGCATAATTTCAGGAACAGGGTTTGCCATTGCAAACACAATTGCATCTTGATTCATACTAGCGACCATTTCACTGGTTACAATATTTGGTGCACTGACACCGATGAATACATCTCTGCCTTTCATCACATCAGCTAAACTACCCTTAATCTTTTCACGATTTGTTTGTTTTGCCATATCTGCTTGTGCAACATTCATCCATGTTTCTCCCTCGCACAACGCACCTTTTTGATCAACCATTACAATCTCTTTCATTCCTAGCTGCAATAATAGCTTACAAATACTAATCCCTGCACTCCCTGCACCATTAATCACAAATTTCGCCTTTTCAATTGGTTTTTCAACTAATTTTAACGCATTTAAAATCCCTGCACTCACAACAATCGCTGTTCCATGTTGATCATCATGGAATACAGGAATATCCAATTCCTCTTTTAAACGTCTTTCTATTTCAAAACAGCGAGGAGCACTAATATCCTCTAAATTAATTCCTCCAAAAGTAGGAGCTAAATATTTTACTGTTTTAATAATTTCTTCTACATCTTGTGTATCTAAACAAATTGGAAAAGCATCAATATTAGCAAATTCTTTAAATAAGATTGCTTTTCCTTCCATGACTGGCATGGCTGCTTTCGCTCCAATGTTTCCTAATCCTAAGACTGCAGTACCATCTGTAATGACAGCAATCGTGTTATGTCTTCTGGTATATGTATAGGATAATTCTGGATGAAGAGCAATCTCTAAACAGGGCTCTGCTACACCAGGAGAGTAAAGAATAGCTAAATCATCTTTGGAATGAATCTCAGCCCTTGAGACCATTTCCACTTTTCCTTTTAATTCTTTATGTCGCACTATTGAACGTTCTTTATCTGTCACAGTTATACCTCCTATGCATCCCCTTTTTTATTGTAACATATGAAACAACTTTTGATGTTTTCATGTAAACGATATGGAAAAATGTGAAAATATAAAGCGCTTTCAGAAAATGTTTATTTTTTCAGTCTTATTATGTATAATAAGGGTATCAAACACAAGGAGACGTTTCATGGATAAAAAGTATATGGCAGAGCCATACCGTATTAAGATGGTCGAACCCATCCGAGAAACCACGCGAGAAGAACGCATCAACCTACTCAAAAATGCGGGGTATAACCCTTTTTCTTTGAAAAGCGATGATGTTTATATCGATTTATTAACTGATTCTGGTACTGGCGCAATGAGTCAGAATCAATGGGCAGCCATGATGACAGGTGATGAAGCTTATGCGGGTAGCCGC
>SAAR01000007.1 GCA_009916335.1 Erysipelotrichia bacterium
GTGGATAGGGTACACTTCACTTAGAGAGGATAAGGTAGCGAAACCACACGTGCCTCCTCACTCTTATATATGCCAAAAAAACAAAAAATAAGAAAAAAACATAAAAAAAGTTTTAAAGAAAAGATAGGATCTCTAACAAGTATTTTCATTGTTTGTTTTAACCTGTATAATAAAAGGTATGAAAAAGACATATAAAAGAAAGAAACAGAAAAGAAAAATAAGATATGATCGTGTTACTATATTAGTAGGGATTGTATTTTTTGTAGTGTTTTCGATTGCTTTAATAATAAAAGATCACAAAGAAAATGTTTCCTTTGATAAACAAGCAGTATGGATTTCTTATTTAAACATGGATACGTTAAAGGATCAAGAAGAAGATCACTTTAAAGCTAATTTTAGTATGATGTGTGAAAAGGCAAAAGCAAGACAAATAGATACATTAATAGTACAAGTTAGACCTTTTATGGACGCTATGTATAAAAGTGAATTGTTTTTTGTATCTTCCTATATTGATAGTGATGGCATTTTAGCTTATGATCCACTAACACAGATGATAGACATCGCTCATAAACATCAACTAAAAATAGAAGCATGGATTAATCCTTATCGTATTTCATACAATGAAAAGCAGTTAAATTATTTTAAACAAAATTCCACTATTGCTAGTTGGCTTTATAGCGATGCTGTTTTAATTGATGGAAGTATGGCAATGTTGAATCCAGCGAGTGAAAAAGCAAGGGCGTATGTGATAGAGGGTGTTAAAGAAATTGTAGAACACTATTCGATAGATGGGATTCATTTTGATGATTATTTCTATATGGAAGCGTTGTTTAATGATACAACACAAGCAACAAGATGTGAAAATGTTAACCTATTGATTAAAGAAGTTTACAAAATAATCAAAGCTAAAAATAGTAGTTTAACATTTGGGATTAGTCCACAAGGTAATTTAGATAATGCAAGAAATATAGGAGCAGATATAGATACATGGTTAAGTCAAGACGGTTATGTTGATTATGTCATGCCACAAATCTATTGGAGTGATCATTATTTAGAAGATGGCTCATTAACGATGTTTTCAGATCGTGTCAATGCGTATGAAACATTGCATACTAATAAAGAAGTAAAATTATATGCTGGACTTGCTTTATATTTAGCAGGGCAAAAAGTAGTAAATGATGCAGGTTGGACTATGTATGATGATAATTTAAAAAGACAAGTAGATATATTAAAACAACAACAATGGCATGGTTATGCATTATTTGATTATGATAGCTTATTAGAAGAATCAACACAAAAAGAACTAAATAATTTAATGAACTAATGGAATATCTTTATGAAGAATAACCATAATACTATTGAGGTGTATTATGAAAGAAACAGGTATGGTTAGAAAATTAGATGATTTAGGGCGATTGGTAATTCCTAAAGAAATTAGAAAAATGTATAAAATGAAAGAAGGAGATGCAATAGAAATCTATATAAAAGACGGCAGTATTTGTATTCGTAAATTTGATGAAACTTCTTCTTTTTATGAACAGATTTATCATATGTGTGAAGTATTAAAAGAAAAGTATACAAATAAAGTTTTCTTTTCAAGTGAAGAATATTTAAAACAAAACCATATACAATTAGAAGAAAAAATGATAGATCGAGCGAAAACACATACAAGTGTTAATTTTGAAAATGTAAAGGTGTTTATTGACGATGAACAACGATATAGTGGGTGTATTGTACCTATTATCGCCTATGGAGATTATTTTGGTAGTTTTATTATGGTTTATAATATTAGAGTCATCAATGAGGAAGGGTTATTGGCACTGCAGTTGTTTGCCAAGTTATTAGCATCTCAACAACACTAACATTGAAAATTATGGTAAAATATCTCTAGGTGATAAAATGAGATTAGATAAGTATTTAAAAGTAGCAAGAATATTAAAGAGAAGAACCGTTGCTAAAGAGTTAGCAGATCAACAACGTATATTAGTAAATGGGCGTAAAGCAAAACCTAGTACGGAAATAAAACTAGAAGATATTATTTGTGTGCAGTTTGGAAATCGTGAATTAACGATTAAAGTGTTAGCTACGCCAAAACAGGTGAATAAAAATGATGCTGCTTTAATGTTTGAAGTATTAGATGAAAAGAGAATAGAGAAAGAACCACTTGTTTAAATAAGAAGTGGTTCTTTTTATAAAAAAGTGAAAATTAAATTAACCATACCATTATAGATTGATGCACTAACAGGGGATAAAAAGGAAGTGAATAAACCACTTGCTAATAAAACAATCAACAAAATAGAGCCATAGCGTTCATATTTCATATAGGCAAAATACATATCATCAGGTAAGATAGCAAACAATATTTTTGAGCCATCTAAAGGAGGAATAGGAATTAAGTTGAAAACACCTAAACCGATACTTAAGATAGCAGTATAAATCAATACTTGTGATAAATAAAAACCAACATAAGTATTAACGAGCATTGGTATAAAGCGAGCTGTTAATAATACGATTAATAGGGAAAGAAACGCAATAATAAAGTTCATTAATGGACCAGCAAGAGCCGTTAGCATCATTCCCATTTTTCGATCTTTATAATAATTAGGGTTTACCTGTACAGGTTTTGCCCAACCAAAATGAAAAAACAATAAACATAATGTACCCACAGGGTCTAAATGTTTTAATGGATTCAAAGAAAGTCGCCCATCTGCTTTAGGAGAAGGATCGCCTAATTTATAGGATATAAAACCATGTGCCCACTCATGCAAAACAATTGCAATTAAAACAGCGGGAATGGTATAGATTAAATCAGATAAAATTGATGATAAATTCATAATGTACCTCCAACTAGTTATAAGATATTATACACTTTTTTTCATATAAAAACTATGAAATGAATATATATAGAACAGGAGGTATTTTTATGGCAGAATTAAATTCAATAAAATTTGATGCAAACCCTTATCATAACCTAATACTTAAAGATCGAAAGTATCTTGAAATTAGTGGCATTAAACAGATCGATCACTTTGATGAGGAAGAATTTCTTTTAGAAAGTGTACAAGGTTGGCTTGAGATTACAGGCAGTGAATTAATGTTAGATAAACTTGATAAAGAGCGTGGAGAAGTAATGATTAAAGGAAATATTGAAACCATATCCTATGTAAGTGCAAAAAAGACAAAGGAATCAATCATTGCTAAAATGTTTAAATAATGCTGCTTTCCACACAAATACAAGCGATGCTATATGCTTTCTTAATGGGTATGGCATATGGCTTTTTCTTTAGTATGAAACAATACTTTTGTATGTATGTGTTAACACCATATAAAAAAGCATTACTTGATGTTATGTTTCATATACTATTTATTTCATTCACCTTCTTAGGACTATATAAAATTAACAAAGGGCAATGGAATATGTATTTAGTTCTTATCTTTTTTATCGCTATCTATTTATATTATGTATTCTATTACACTTTGTTTTTACACTTCTTCCATTTGCTTAAAAAAACAATGAAACCAATCTATTATTTCATCTATTTACTATATACTCGTTTTTATAGTATAATGTTAAAAGAAAGAAGGATTTGGCATGGCAAAAAAAGGAAGAAGAAAAAAAAGACTCAATCCGCTGTTTAAATCGTTAACACTTTTTGTGATGCTGATTGTTTCAGGTGTACTACTATATAGTGTGTTTACAGAAGTGTTAGAAACAAGACAATTAAAAGATGAAATTGCACAAGCGAAAGCGGAACAAAAATCACTAAAAGATAAAAAAGAAAATTTAAATACACAGAAAAGTAATTTAAATGATACTGAATACTTGATTCGTTATGCAAGAGCGAAATATTTAGCGACGAAAGAAGATGGAGAACAAGTATTTAAAATTAGTGATGAGGATTCAAAAAAAGAAGCACAGAGTAATTAAGAAGTAAAAATAAGAAAAACATGTGTAAAACACGAGATGGCATAAAAAATGTCATCTTTTTTCTTTAATTTTACATCGTTCGTAAGATTTCGACAAAAGAAAACTTTACAATGTAAGACAAGGAGAGTGATTTAAATGAAAGGTCCAGGAATAAAGGATTACCTAAAAGTATTAGAAGAAAAGAAAAAGAAAGCACATGAAGAAGGGTGGTTGTATTTAGATATTACTTCTAAAAAACTACATGAAGAAATATCACCAGAACATGCAACTATGCCTACTTGTTGTCAGGCAATGTATAAGGTCGCATTAGAGGGTGATGAAATCATTGAAAAACCAAAAGGAAATACAGGATTTGGTTCCCATTTAACAATTCGTTATTATGTAGATAATTTAGAAGGTAGACAACGTATTTATCCTGATAAAAAAAGAGGACGTCCTTGTAAAAGTGAAGAAGAAAAGTTAATCACAAAACGTAAAAAAAGAAAGTGTAATACAGAAGATTTAAGTAAACTTGTGAGTGCGTGGCTTTTGGAACAAGGTTATGAATTTGAAGAAAACAAGGAATATATTGAAGCAAGTAATGGAAATGAAAAACGTTTAATTAATATTCAAGGAATTAAACGAGGTAGAAAACAAACATTACCTTTAAAGTTAAGTGAAGTGTTAAAGAAGATGGACGATGAAAGTATACATTATAGTTTAGCACTTAATGATTCTATTAGTTATCGCCGACAATGGAATGAAATTCCTAAAAATGTAAAAGAACGATTAAAGATGAGTATAATTCTAGCAGATAAAAAAGGAAATATTCACGAATTATAAGCATAGACTATATTAGTTAAATGAAGGGTGTGATTGCTTTGAAAAAGATGCATAAAATAGTATCAATTGTATTACTGTTTTTAATTTTATTAAGTATGATTATCATCTTATATTTAAAAGTTAGCGATACAAAAGTATTCACACTTGTTAGTAGTAGTATGGAACCTTCCTTAAAAGAAGGAAGTTTACTATTTAATAAATCACGCCCTTTTTCAGAGATTGAAACAGGAGATATTATTACTTATAAGATGAAGAATAGTGATGTTTATGTAACACATCGAGTAAGTGAAATAGATCATATTAATGAGCGTATTCTCTGTAAAGGTGATGCGAATAAAGATGTAGATGATTCTTTTATTACCTATGATCAATATCGGGGAAATTTGTGGTTTTATATATCTTATTTAGGAAATGTAGTTATCTTTATGCATAGTACATTAGGAAAAGGATTAGGAGTTGTTTTATTACTTGTTTTGTTAATCAGTGTGGTACATGATATATACAAAAATAAACAATATAAGCTACTAAAGAAAAGAAAATAAAAATGACATTATGATATTGTGTATACGCATAATGTCATTTTTACATTTATTTTTGTATTTTTTTCCAAATACCCATTAACATCTTTTTAGGTGCAAACTTAGCTTTTACATAATGAATTTTTGTAAAAGCACCAGGTAATGAAATCATCTTACCTTTTTCATTATCAGCAATTGCTTTTCTAACTACTTTTTCTGCTTTATACAAAGGTCTTGTAATTAGAGGAGCATGTCTTGCTGTTTTAGGATTTGCCTCTTTAAAAAATTCTGTTTTAACCCAACCAGGACAAATCACGCTCACTTTGATTCCTTTCGGCTTTAATTCTTGATATAACGCATTAGAAAAATGTAATACAAACGCTTTAGTAGATGCATAGATATTAAAGTTAATTAAAGGGGTAAAGCTAGAAGCACTACCTAATTCAATAATATGGCTACCTTTGTTCATATAAGGAATGCACAAGTATGTCATACTTACTAACGCTTTAATGTTTAAGTCGATCATTTTATTAACAATTTCTAAATCCATACTAGAATCACCGAAAACACCAAATCCAGCTGCATTGACTAAATATTTTATCGTAGGGTTTTCTTGTGTTAATATGTGTTTGAATACTTCAAAACTACTCTCTTTTAATAAATCAAATGAAAACACTCTTACAGGAGTTAATAAATCAGCTTGTAATTCTCTTAAACGATCCTCTCTACGAGCAATCACCCAAATTTCATCTAAATGCTTATCATCAAACTGTTTGGCAAATTCACGTCCCATTCCACTTGATGCACCACTTACAATTGCAATTTTCATATGTGTACCTCTCTCTTGTTTATATTTTACACCTTATTGATTATAAATAATATAGTTTTATCGAATAATAGAGGAGCTGCTTTTCCTTGTGTATATATAAGTGTTTTTAATTAACTCAGTTATAACTTACTAAGTTATGACTGAGTTAATATAATGTTAGTGATAAATTAAGATAATAATGATAAAACACAAAGCATTACACTATGTATAGAAAATGGCAAATAGCCTATATTATAGACGTATTTGCCATTCTGGTGTAAAAGATGAGCTGGAGGTAAAGTGAAATTTTTTTCGGTTATAACGAAGAAAGACAAATATTCATCTGAACTTATCGAATACATTTTTTTCATCTTTTAATCGAAGTAGGTATTACACTTTAATATTCATATTTTTTATTTTGTAACTATCTACATCAGATATAAAATTTGTCTGGTATAACATCAGTTAATGATTGATAATAAAAAGCAGAATCTAATGTAAATATAGAATTAGGGTATTTAAATATTATGACTTCCAAAGGAGAACTGTCTTCATTTGTTGAATAAATACCTTTTTCAAATCGTATTATTTTTTCTTCATCATAAAGTGATACCATTTCTAAATGGATTGAATGATAAAGAATCTTTTACAGAAGATGATATTAAATCTGCATTAGAGTGTTATGATGAATGGTATAATACATTTCCATTAAATGATATTGAGAAGTTGAGGGATATACGTATTGAACGTAATAAGAGAAATTATAAAGCAATGTCGAATAAATAACCCTTTTTGAAGAAAAGTTGATTGTATTAGAGATACAAAACTAAATAAAACGTTTATTTTTTAAAACGTGTACGTTATAATGTACATGTAGAGGAGGTGTAAGTAATGATTAATACTAATATCACAAATTTTAGAAAGAATATTTTCGCTATATTAGAGCAGACAATAAAATATAATGAGCCAGTTAACATTAGCACTAAAGAGGGTAATGCAGTGATTTTAAGTGAAGAAGAGTATAATGGACTGATGGAAACTTTATATTTATCTTCTATGCCTGCAACAAAAGAAAAAATCATAGAGGGCTTGAATACATCTCTTGATGATTGTATTTCGGAATCTGAGGTAGAGTGGTAGTGTATAAAATTGTCTATACTAAAAAAGCTCTAAAAGATATTGAAAAAGTAAAGTCTGCAAAATTAGATAAAAAAACAAAAGCACTAATAGAACTTGTTAGAGAAAATCCATTTCAAAACCCACCACCATATGAAAAAATACAGGGAGATTTAAGTGGTGCTTATTCGAGAAGAATTAATGTTAAACACAGATTTGTGTATGAAGTTTTCGAGGAAGAAAAAATCTTAAAAATATTGAGTATGTGGACGCATTATGAATTTTAAAGCATAGCGCCTTCTTGCGCTATGCTTTAAAATTTATTTTCTTCATTTTTCTTTCCTCTTTTCACTTATAATAATGCAACGTTTTTTGTGTAAGATTCACAAAATATATAATAAAATATTATTGAGCTAAAAGAGGGTTAAGCTTTATAAATATCATCTATGGTAATTAGAGAGAGGTTGTTATGTTCTTTTGCGTATTGTTGAACACTCTCACTAAAACCACTTTTAGCAAATAAGTAATAAAACTTTTCTTTTTGTTTAAATAGTGATCCTTGTGCTATAAGGTCATTCAATACCTGTTGATCAATCTTTTCGTTTGTCCACTTACACTCTCCTAGTAAAATGTGATTGTTATCCATTGCACAGACATCTATTTCTTCCTGTCTTTTTTTGTGTGGGTTATTTCCCCACCATCTACCTACATTGGTATAGAAAAATGGTGCATTTTCAAAAACACTAGGACAAAGCATATACTCTTGACATATTAATTCAAAAACCTTTCCCATGTAATCAGATAATTGTGGTTCAATAAGCTTTTCGAAAATAAGGTTAGGATCATTTAAAACAATGGCAGACTGTTTACCATATATAAAACGATACCAGAAAATGAAGGAACTATCATTAATTGAATAAAGTGTTTTTCTTGATGTTTCTTTTTCATTGACAGGTGTTTCTTTTTTTATGATTCCTAACTCAAGCAATGATTTCAAATGAAAGGTAGTTGTAGAAGTTAATTCTCCAACCTTTGTAGCAACTTCATTTAAATTAACATTTCCTTTAGCGAGAGCATTTAGTACAGAATGGTACATGCTAGGATTACGCAATTCTTGCTTTAAGAGGTTAGATGGTTCTTCATACATTCTTCCACTAGGTTTTAAATAAAGCTCTATGATATTTTCTTTTACAGATTTGCTTGAATTAATAAAAGATAAGTATTCAGCAACCCCACCTGTGATAGCATATAAAATAGCCATATCTTGTGCATTATATTGCCATTGAAACTGCTTTAATTCAAAAAAGTGAAAAGGCTCAATTTTAAATTGAGCAGTTCTTCTTCCATATAACGGACTTTTGTATCCTAATACTTGATTTTCCATAAAACTCATTGAAGAACCACATAAAATTAACATTAGTTTAGAGTTCTTCCACTTTGTATCAATATGTTTCTGTATAACAGAAGAAATAGAAGAATCACCAATAGCTAAATATGGAAATTCATCAATAACTAAAACGATACGTTCTTCTATTATGTGATCTAACGCACTAAATAATTCATCGTATGAAGAGAAAGAAGGCATTGGAATATTAGGTAAAATATGCTCAAAGATAGAGGTTGATAAAGCCTGTAAGTTATCTTTCGCACTACCTTCACTACCAACAAAATAAATACAATTTTTGTCTTCACAAAATTTTTGAATTAAAGTTGATTTACCTACTCGTCTTCTACCATAAACCACAGCAAATTCAAAACAATTAGAGCTATATAAATCGTTCAGTTTTTCTAATTCTTTCTTTCTAGCGATAAACATTAAATTCACCTCCATTAACTCAGTTATAACTTAGTAAGTTATGACTGAGTTAATTATATCATGAGTAAAGTGTTATAGCAATATAGATGGAAAATGAATCATTACACTATGTATAGAAAATGGCAAATAGCCTATATTATAGACGTATTTGCCATTCTGGTGTAAAAGATGTATTGCAGTTAAAGGAAATTTTTTCTTTGGGTATAACAAAGAAATAGAAATAGTTTTCTGATGTTCTCGAATACAATTTTTGTCATCTTTTAATTGAAGTAAGTATTATTCTTTATTTTTAAACCCTTCTAATGTCAGTAATTCCTCTTTCACTAATACCATCAACCCAAACACTATTTCCATGACGAACGTGATTTCCCACAATAACATTCGCCCCATTTATTCCTCCTTCAATAACGGTTATATTATTTCCTGATACACTAGCTACCAACATAACATGGTTAGGAGTAAACAACAAATCGCCTGCTTGAATAACGTTTGAGTCAATTCCAATACTATTCCCAATATAATATGATGATCCATAAGGAACATCATATCCATTCTGCGAAAACGCTTGTATAACAACATCAGCACAGCTCATATCTGTTCTGCCAACAAAGCTATATGCAGTGTTGATAACCGCACTAATTCCGTTTGGTTGTGGTTGTGGAGTAGGAGTTACATTACTACCACCATTATTATTGGCACTTCCGCCACCATTGTTTGTAGAATTGTTCTGTGCATTGTTCGCCTGCTCTTCTTGTTTTTGTTTTGTTTCTGCGGAAATTGGTTTTTCCCCATCATTTGTTTCCGTAAATTCCTCTACTTTTTCTGCACTTACGATTTCAATTTTTGCTTTCTTTGTTGTTTTATTATCATAAGCGTCTTTTGCAGTTACTTCTACTTCATACGTTCCTATTGTATCTAACTTCACTTTGTCGCTATTGACTGTCAATTCTACTTTTGACAAATCGCTTGCATCAAAGTATTTCACATAGTCTACATTCTCTGCGTTTTGTTCAATCTTGATTTCTTCTTTAAAATCTTTAAATGTAGGTGCAGTTGTGTCTTTCACTTCTACTTTGAATGTGTGTTTTTCATCTTTGTAGGAAACTGTTCCCTCATATTTGCCGACTGCTAAATAGTCTTTATCCTTTTCATTTTTTGCTTTGATTTCCACTTTCGTGTTCTTTAATACTTCTTTTTCTGCCTCTGCATAGTCCTCTGCTTTGTTAGAAACAGCCTTTCCGTATTCCACAACAAACGTGTCTTTTTTTAAAGTTAGTTTGTCTTTGTTCATATTTATTGCATATACAGTTCCTGCTGTAATAGCAACAAGTAAAGCAAACACAATGCTTATTCCTGTATATACTTTTTTCTTTCCATACTGCTCTAATAACTTTTTCATAATCTATTCCTCTTTTGTTAATTCCCATAACGCATATTTACTTAAATCATTGATTGTAAGATCAAGTGATGATAAATCTTTATCCATTTGTTTTTTTAGTTTGTTTAACTCTTCGATTGAACGTTTATTACAGTTTCCACTTTTACTTTGATCACTAAAATTCAAAGTGCAATACATATCTTCATCTTCTTTGATTTCTCCTATATATGTCTTTTGTTCGTTGATATAAGAGATGTATACATTTACATAGTTACGGTGATAAGAAATAAAGTTTATTTTCTCATCAGAATAAGAAATTAAAAACGTGGTATTTTTCTTATGTAACTCTAGTAATGACATAGATTCTAGTTGTTCCTTTTTGATTTGATAATTAGCATCTTTTAAAGTATTTTGTATGGTTTTCATTTGTGTGTTAGTGCTATTTGTGCAACCAAACAGAAGCATGCATAATAAAATAGTGAATAACTGTTTTTTCATTGTAACTCCTTCTTGTTGTTTATATTTTAGCATAGCTATACAAATTTATGTAGTCATAGATAAAAGATAACCGTTATGTAAACGTTTACAAAATAAAAAAGATAATTAGTTGAATATCCAACTATTAAGTGCTATGATGATAATACGCAAGGAGAAAAGATGAAAAATACACACTCATTATTACAAAGTACATCGTTCTTATATCGCTGTACAAGTAAGTTTTATGATAAACAATTAAATAAATATAAGCTAGGATCAGGACAGCTTATTTTTATTCTTTCAATTTATGAAAATGAAGGGATTAGTATGAATGAACTAGCTAAAAAGGGTGTTTTTGATAAAGGAACAGTTACAAAAAGCATCGCTAAATTAGAAGAAGAAGGTTATATTCAAAGTGTGATAAACAGCAATGATAAACGAGTGCGTAATTTGTATACAACACAGAAAACAAAAGATATTATTGGTGATATTTATTTGATTCGTAGTGAATGGTTTCAAAAGTTAAGTGTGAATTTTAGTGAAGAAGAAATTCAACAATTTATTTATTTGCATAACAAAATGATGGAAAATGCAATAGATAGTATAGAAGAAGTAAAACCTAAAATAAAAATATTTGGTTTACAGAAAACAACATTACTTGATTATCCAGAGAAATTAGCGTGTACGATTTTTACAGGTGGTTGTAATTTACGATGTCCGTTTTGTCAAAATAGTGATTTGGTGTTTTTAAAAGAGGACAGTATTGAAATAGAAGAAGAGGAAGTATTAACGTATTTACAAAAAAGAAAAAACATCTTAGAAGGGGTTTGTATTAGTGGAGGAGAACCGTTAGTACAAGACATAGAACCTTTTTTAAGAAAGATCAAAGCGATGGGATATGCGATTAAATTAGATACGAATGGCTGTTTCTTTAATCGTATGAAAGAACTGATTGAAAAAGGTTTAATTGATTATGTAGCTATGGATATAAAAAACAGTAAAGAAAAATATGCAAAAAGTGCAGGGTTACAAAAACTAGATTTAACATCTATTGAAGAAAGCATACAGTATTTGATGAAAGGAAGTATTCCTTATGAATTTAGGACAACCATTGTAAAGGAATTGCATGATAAAGAAGATATTGTGAATATTGGTAAATGGATACAAGGGGCAAAAAAATATTGCTTACAAAATTTTGAAGATAGTGAGAGAGTGATTCAATCCCATTTACATGCACATGATAAAGAAGAGTTATTCGCATACAAACAAGCATTACTTAATTATGTAGAAGATGTTGTAATGAAAGGAATATAGAAAAGAAAAGGAGAAAGACAATGTACAAAGTAGTAAAAAGAGATGGCACAGTTGCAGAATTTGATATAAAGAAAATTGCTACTGCAATTGCCAAAGCGTTTGAGGCAAAACAAAAACAATATCATGATAGTGTGATTGAAATGTTAGCCTTAAGAGTAAGTGCTAATTTTGAGCCGAAGGTAAACAATGATTTAATTAATGTAGAGGATATTCAAGATAGTGTAGAAATCGTATTAAGTGAAGCTGGTTATAATGATGTTGCAAAAGCGTATATATTATATCGTAAACAACGTGAAAAAGTGCGTAATATGAAATCAACATTCCTTGATTATAAAGATTTAGTAGACAGCTATGTAAAATCGACAGATTGGCGTGTAAAAGAAAACTCCACAGTTACTTATTCAGTAGGTGGTTTGATTTTAAGTAATAGTGGTGCGATTACAGCAAACTATTGGTTATCTGAGATTTATGATCAAGAAATTAATGATGCACATCGTAATGGCGATATTCATATTCATGATTTATCCATGTTGACAGGATATTGTGCAGGTTGGTCATTAAAGCAATTGTTGCAGGAAGGATTAGGAGGAGTGCGAGGTAAAATCACTTCTAAACCTGCGAAACATTTAGCTCCTTTATGTAATCAAATGGTAAATTTTTTAGGTATTATGCAAAATGAATGGGCAGGAGCACAAGCACTATCTTCTTTTGATACTTATTTAGCCCCTTTTGTAAAGGTGGATAATTTAAGTTATGAGGAAGTAAAGAAATGTATTGAATCCTTTGTTTATGGAGTGAATATTCCTAGTCGTTGGGGTAGTCAAGCACCATTTACAAATATTACGTTAGATTGGGTAGTACCTAATGATCTAGCAGAAATGAATGCCATTGTTGGTGGTAAGGAAATGGATTTTAAATACAAAGATTGTAAAAAAGAAATGGATATGATTAATAAAGCATTCATTGAAATTATGATAGAAGGAGATGCCGATGGTAGAGGTTTCCAATATCCAATTCCTACCTATTCCATTACAAAAGATTTTGATTGGTCAGAAACAGAAAACAATCAATTATTATTTACGATGACTTCAAAATATGGAACACCTTACTTTTCTAATTATGTAAACAGTGATATGGAGCCTTCTGATGTTAGAAGTATGTGTTGTCGTTTACGTCTTGATTTACGAGAATTAAGAAGAAAATCAGGGGGATTCTTTGGTAGTGGAGAAAGTACAGGATCAATAGGGGTAGTAACAATCAACTTAGTAAGAATTGCTTATTTAGCACAAGATGAAGAAGATTTCTTTAAACGTTTAGATCATATGATGGATATTTCAGCACGTTCATTAAATGTGAAACGTAATGTAATAACAAAACTATTAGAGGAAGGATTCTATCCATATACAAAACGTTATTTAGGAACGTTCAACAATCACTTTTCAACCATTGGCTTAATCGGTATGAATGAAGTAGGGTTGAATGCTAATTGGTTACAAGCAGATTTAACAAATGAAAAAACACAGATATTTTCTAAAAAGGTGTTAAACCATATGCGTGAGCGTTTGATTGTTTACCAAGAAGAATATGGAGATTTATACAACTTAGAAGCAACACCTGCTGAATCAACAACCTATCGTTTAGCAAAACATGATAAAGCGTTGTATCCAGAAATTATTACAGCAACACAAGGGGATAATGAGCCATACTACACGAATAGTTCTCATTTACCTGTTGGTTATACAGAAGATATATTTGAGGCATTAGATGTGCAAGATGAATTGCAGACATTGTATACATCAGGAACCGTATTCCATGCTTTCTTAGGAGAGAAATTACCTGATTGGAAAGCGGCAGCTCGACTTGTTAAAACGATTTCTGATCATTATAAGTTGCCTTACTATACATTATCACCAACGTATTCTATTTGTAAAAATCATGGTTATATGAATGGTGAAGTATATACTTGTCCACATTGCCATGAAGAAACAGAGGTATATAGTCGAATTACAGGGTATTATCGACCAGTACAAAATTGGAATGCAGGGAAAAGTCAGGAATTTAAAGAAAGAAAGTTATACAATATTGGCAATCATTTATTGAAAACAAAAGTAGTGAGTGAAAGTGATGAAAAGATAATTGAAGAGGAAGAAGTTGCACAAGTAAAACAAGGAAAGTTAATGTTGTTTACTACACAAACTTGTCCTAACTGTACGATTGCTAAAAAGTTGTTAAATGATGCAGGAATTGATTATGAAGTCATTGATGCACAAGCGAATATGCAATTAAGTAGAAAGTATAAAGTAATGCAAGCACCATCATTAGTGATTAGTGATATGAATAGTGATGAGTATATGGTGTATGTAAATGCATCAAACATTCGAAAGTTTATTGATGAATACAAAGGATAAATACTAAAAACAAGAACAGAGGGATCGCATATAGATACTTCTGTTTTTGCTTTTATTTCATTGAAAGGATATAATAAAAGAAGAAGTAGAAACAGATAAATGTGTGTATTGTGGGAATATAAAAAAGATAAGGAGAAAAAGAAATGAGTGTAATAGATGTAAATTCAATTACGAAAGATTATGGCGATCATAAAGGGGTATTCAATGTGGATTTCCATGTAGAAAAAGGGGAAGTACTAGGTTTTTTAGGTCCTAATGGAGCAGGGAAAACAACCACGATTCGTCAACTATTAGGTTTTATTAAGGCAGATCAAGGAAGTGTGAAAATGAATGGTTTAGATTGTTTTACACAAGTAGAAAAAGTACAGGAACAAGTAGGGTATTTGCCTGGAGAAATTGCTTTTATGGACGAAATGAGTGGGATAGAGTTTATTAAGTTTATTGCACATATGAAAAATATGAAAGATTTCACAAAAGCAGAGCAGTTAATTGATTTTCTTGCCTTAGATGCAAGGGGAAAAATTAAAAAGATGTCAAAGGGAATGAAACAAAAAATTGCGATTGTTATTGCTTTTATGAATGATCCAGAGATATTGATTCTTGATGAGCCAACAAGTGGGTTAGATCCATTAATGCAAAATAAATTCGTTCAATTAATTAAAGAAGAAAAAGCGAAAGGAAAAACAATCTTAATGTCCTCACATATTTTTGAAGAAGTAGAGGATACATGTGATCGTGTAGCGATTATTAAAGAGGGAGAAATTGTTGCCGTTGAAGAAATGGCAAAGTTGCGTAGCAGTAGACGCAAGATTTATGAGATTACTTTTCACAATCAAAAAGAAGCACAAATGTTTATGCAAGATAAAAAAGATGCACAATTAAATGATCATCGTGTGATTGTGAGTGTAGTTGGAAACAGTGATGGCTTTATTAAAGAATTAGCAAAATATACCATTGATGATATTAATATCAGAACGCAAACTTTAGAAGAATTGTTCTTGCATTTCTATGGAGGAAAACAATCATGATTTCATTAACCTTATTTAAAAAAGAAATCAAAGCAAATTATAAAATTATGTTGCTATTTCTTGCGATTGTTTCATTATATAGCAGTGTAGTAGTGGCAATGTTTGATCCTAAACTTGGAAAGAGTTTAGAAATGATGGCACAAAGTATGCCAGAATTATTTGCCGCCTTTGGTATGAATGCGACAGGAACCACATTAATTGAGTTTGTGGCAAATTATCTGTATGGTTTTATTTTAATTGTTATTCCTTTAATTTTTATTATTTTAATGTGTTCACGTTTATTAACACGCTATCTTGATAAAGGCTCTATGGCTTATTTATTAGCGACACCAAATACACGCACAAAAATTATAGTAACACAAATTTTAACGAGCCTATTAGCGATTATTTTTTTAGTTTTATATACTATGTTGTTAATTGTGGTGTGTGGAATCTTGTTCTTCAATGAAATAATAGATATGCAAGCATTTATATTAGTGAATGCTGGTTGGTTAGGATTGCTTGTTTTTTTAAGTGGTATGTGTTTCTTATCTGCTACTTTATTCAATGAAAGTAAATTGTCAATAGGAGTAGGAGTGGGACTTAGCATTGTCTTTGTATTGATTCAAATGCTTTCACAAGTAGGGGATCAATTAGAATGCTTAAAATATGCAACACCACTTACTTTATTTCAAGTTGATCAGTTAGTAGCAAAAGATGTGAATGCGATTATGTGTATGTTAGTGTTATATGGTTTAGGGATTGTGATGTACATGTTAGCTATCATTATTTTTAAGAAAAAAGATTTATCGTTATAATCATAAAAAAACGAAGTTTGCTGATTGTGAAATGATACAAAAACAACTTCGTTTTTTGATGCATAGAGTGTCTGAGATAAACACGTTAAAAAAAAGTATTAAGATTCATTTCTAAACTAATTAGAACATTAGTATTACAATTTTGCATTTAACATTTTAATCTTAAATGCGATTGTGTATACTTTTAAAATGACTTCTTTTGTATAATTTTACCAATAGAATAGGAAGTGTTCATTACAGTTAATGCTATTTCGTTTGTGTTTATTTTTTCATTCGCTAATTTTATAGTTATGCTACCAAATTATTCATTACCATAATTTACCTTACATAAAATAATTTTCGCTTTTATAAATTTATGCTTTTCCTACTTTAATAGTTTTTTAAATGAATTTGCATTTAATATGGTATTAGATATAAATTCCCCTTTATAAAAGTTTGCCCAATTATTAAATACACAAGGAGCATTTTTTGCTTTTTCTAATGTATCAATTTTAATGAAATTAAGCTTAATATTATTTGCTAAAGCATATTCAGTTAATTCTTTTACTTCATATTCTACAAAAGGACATTCATTACTATAATAAATAGTAAAATCTTTATCTTCTATTTTCATATTTCTTGCATGATCATTAAATCTTGGTACTTCTCTATCATCAAATTGTAATGCCAATAACTCATAATCTCCAACACTATCTACAACTTTAAAACCATAATGCTCGAAAAATTTCTTTTCACTTAGAAACGGTTTTTTCTTTTTAGATGTTAATGTGCATATACCACTTTTACCTTTTTCTTTGGAATCATTTATTGCATATTCTAATAATTCTTTTCCAATTCCTTTTCCTTTAAAACTTCCTGCCACCCATAAACAATAAATATATTCGTAGTTGTTACAACTAATAGGCACCCAAGCTGTTTCTATTGGCTCATATTCTATAAACACTTTTCCTCTTGCATTTAACTTTCTAAATACATGACCATCTTTTAATTTGCTTTTTATCCATTCCTTTTTGTTTTCAACACCTATTTGATGTTTCTTATCTGCTATTGCACAACATATATGCTCTTCTTCAATATTTTCTAAACTTAAATTTATATATTCATTCATATTATTTTACTCCTTCCAATGATTTGATTCCATTGAATATTATATCTAAGGATAAATCAAAACTTTCTTCAATTGATATAGGATTGCCAAAAGCATTATTATTAACAAGCAACGCAAAGCCTTCCAAAAACCCTCTTAGTGTTCTTATAATATGTTCTATATTAGAATCGCTTATATTTAATGGTTGTAATACTTTAAACAATAATTTGAATAATTTTGACGTAGCATTATTTTTTTCTTCACTTTCAAATTTGTTATACCAAAGCATTGCAGTAAATACACCTTTGTTATTTGTGGCATAATCATAAAATGCATAACACATATTACGCAATGCATCATAACCTGCTACACCAACAGCTGATTCAATCGCTTTTTCTCCTAGTTCTTCCCACCCATAAATCATAAGTTGTTCTTTTATTTCGTTAAGACTTGAAATATGATTGTATAAAGAGGGAGATTTAATGTTTAGTTCTTCAGCAATCATTTTTATGGATAAATTACTTAATCCTACTTCGTTTGATAATTTTGCAGAAGTTTTAATAATAAGTGCATCATTAATATTATTTTTAGTCATATGTACCTCCTAACTAATTATATTTATATTTTAACTAATGTCATTAGTTTGGTCAATAATAAAAAGAAAGAGTATAAAAATACGTTTCATGACTTTTGAGAAATCATATGATTTGTATACTTTTTCCTCTCTAACAGTATTGCATTTGTAAAAAAATAGAGCTGTTCCTAGTAAAACAGCCCTTTTATATCAATCTGGTGCCACAAAGGTTGTAGTACAACAACTTTTAAGACAATAATTATAGGTAGTAATAAATTCTAATTGATATAAGTATAACACGATAACTATTTTAATGAAAGTCAATCAATCTCAAAATATTTATTAAAAACTTGGTATATGTTAAAATATATTTGACAGACAAATAGTAATTTGAAAGTGAGCTGATATTGTGGAAATATTAGAATTTGGAAATCAAAAACAAGATAAAATAATTTTGATTCACGGATTTGAAAGTCCATATCAAATATGGGATGATTATATAGAATATTATAAAAAAGACTATTGTGTAATTGTTCCTATTTTAACAGGACATAATGTTAATGAGAATACAGATTTTGAATCGTTTGAAAAATGTGTTGAAGAACTAGAAGATTATTATCTTAAAAAATATGGTAATCAGGTATTTGCCGTTTATGGTATGAGTATGGGAGGTGTTTTGGCTAGTATATTATGGCAAAATCAAAATATTAAAATTGACAAATTGATAGTGGAAAGTTCGCCCCTTTTAGGCTATGGAAATATGATGACAAGAATACTAACCAAGCAATATTTAACAATTACCCATAAAGCACAAGCACGAGATGAAAAAACTGTGAGAAGAGCAGTTAATTCTATTATTCCTGAAGATAAATTAGATGTCTTTTTAGAAATGATGGATAATATGTCTGATACAACAATTACTAATTATATAAGGCAAATTGGAAGTTATAAATTACCAGGTGATATAAATACTTCTAATACAGAAGTTTACTATTATTATGGTACGAAAATAAACGAATTATTAGCAAAGAAAACAGCAGAATATATTAGAAAAAAATATCCTAGTTCCAAAATAAAATGTTTTCAAGGTAAAGGACATTGTGAAGATTCTTTACTTAATCCATCTGTTATGATAGAAGAATTAGATACAGTATTAGGTATGAAAAAAAGTCATAATTTATCTACTAATTATTCTCAAATTAAAGTAGATAGAGTTAAAGAAACAAAAGGAATAAATGAAGAGAAGAAGAAAGATGAATTGGAGAGATAAATTATAATTCGTAGTTTGTTTGAAAAGAAAGTGTGGTGGAATAGTGAACAAAGAAAAATTACACGAACTTATAAAAGAACAACAACCTAATATATGTCAGATAGTAGCAATTAAGAATAATGAAATTGTTTATAATGATTCTTGGAATAATTATAAAACAACAGACAATGTTCATATTGCATCAGTAACAAAAAGTATTATAGCTTTACTTATTGGAATTGCTATTGATAAAGGTATGATAGAAAGTGTTAATCAAAAAGTATTAGATTTCTTTCCAGATTATGTTATTAAAAGAGGAGAAAAAACAATTAAGGAAGTTACTTTATATAATTTACTTACGATGACAGCACCCTATAAATATAAATCAGAGCCTTGGACTAAAGTATGCACAAGTGAAGATTGGACAAAGTCTGTTCTTGACTTGCTAGGTGGAAGAAATGGAATTACAGGAGAGTTTAAGTATTCTACATTAGGTATTCATATTTTAAGTTCAATAATAACAAAAGTAAGTAATATGACAACATTAGAATTTGCTAATAAATATCTTTTTAAGCCACTTGGAATTAAAGAAAGAAAAAATTATGTTGTAAAAAATAAAGAAGAACATATCAGTTTTGTAACATCAAAACTACCAAAAGAAAATGGTTGGTTTTGTGATAATAAAGGAATTGTAACATCAGGATTTGGACTATGTTTATCAGCAGAAGATTTAGCAAAAATTGGACAAATGTGTCTTAATAAAGGAAAATATAATGATAAACAAATAGTTTCTTCAAAATGGATTGAACAAATAACAACACCATATATAAAGTGTGATGAAAAATTTGCATTTATGCAATATGGCTATTTATGGTGGATTATAGATGAAGAAAAGAAAATATATTCAGCCATTGGAGATAGTGGAAATGTAATATATGTTAATGAAGATAAAAATATTGTTATATCAGTTACTGCAACATTTAAGCCATTAGTTTTTGATAGAGTAGAGTTTATACAAAAATATGTTGAGTCATTTATAACTGAATAACAAATTACAATATATAGAGGAGAGTAATGTATATGAAATTACCAATTGGAGCTAATATGGAAGATTTTAAAAGATGTAAAGAAGTTATAAAAGATATTAAAAAGGAAGATAGTAATTTAGATGAAATAACACTAAAAATAATGGATATTTCATATTCTAAAGGTGGCGATTATTCAGAAAAGACTATTTTAGAATATGCAAAGGCATATTTAATGCTTATCGACTAAATTACAATATAAAGGGGAAAATGAAAAATATGGAAGATTTTGATACCATTGAAAAACTTGAGGAATATTTTAAAAAAGTAAATTGTTATGGTAATTATAACTATTGTTTTACCTGTCAAATAGAACAATCTATGTTGCCAATGCTTTTTGGTGCAGCTGGTGCTGTTACATCAGTTTTAAAAAATAAAAAGGTAATGGGATATTTATTTAATCAGAATGATAAAGGAATTGGTTTAATACCAATAGTTGTTGATACACTCAACAAAAATAAAGTTGATTTAGACAATTATATTTTTATAAAACAAGACAATATTAAAAAGATATCTATAAAAAACGAAGATTTTTTATTTAAAAAGATAAAAATAGAATTGAAAGATAAAACAAAATATATTATAAAAACAGCAAAAAAAATAAAAAATATAGATTATCACGAAAACAATTTGAATAAATTTATAGAAATGTATAAATAAACTCAAACAACAAATTACAATTAATCGAGCAGATCATAAAAGGAATATGAATCTATAAAACTCATATTCCTTTTTCTTTTGAATCTAACATTTTGATATAACCCATTTCTAATAACTGAACCATCATTTTAGTAGTTGATATACCATATAACTTTGCCATTAATTTTATCTTTATAGCCATTTATAAAGACATAATCACTATTTTCAAATATTAAGTAGTCATTATCCTTTACTTTTAATATATGGGGCTTTACATAGGCAATATTAGTGTTTCTTAAATTAACTATATTACCATTTTCAAATGAATAGTTATTAACACAAGCAAACTTACATATCATATCTACTTTCTTTTTTAGTTCTTCACTTATTACAAGTTCTTTAGTTTCTATTGTTAACATATATTATCACTCTCACTTTCTTTCTGAAATAACAAAAAAACTAACTATTTCTAGTTAGCATTTATTACTCTCAGATGTATTTTGTCCGAGTTTCCTATCAATCTGGTGCAGGAGAGGAGATTTGAACTCCCACGGGTATACACCCACTACCCCCTCAAGATAGCGTGTCTGCCATTCCACCACTCCTGCATACCAATAATTATACACAAAAAGAGATAGAAAGCTAGTTTATTGTAGGAACATCGTGATTATTCCTTACATAAGTTGCTGTTTTCTGTTACAATATAGGTGTAAATAAGTAACGCATTTTCTTGATGATGTAGTAAACTTATCTTGAATATGGGTTGCTTTTATTTTCATGGAGGAGAATGATGTATAAAGTTGGAGATTTTATCAAACACAATCGTTATGGTGTGTGCCAGATTGATGAATTGATGAAACGAAAGATGAGCAATGGAGAGAAAAGACAGTACTATGTTATGCATACATTAAAAGGTGTATCAACGAAGATAAGCACACCTGTGGATAGTGCTGATTTATGTGCAATCACCTCAGTGGAAGATATTGATAAATTGTTTTTAGAGTTGCCTAATTTGCCGAATATTTGGGAAAATGATAATCACAAACGTGCAGACAAATTTCATCAAATATTAGTAGAAGGTGATGTTTTTGCATTAGCAACAATGATTAAAAGCATTTATGAGAAAAGGGAAGAAAAACGTAAGGATAATAAGCTGTTACAATCGAATGATGCAAAATTGTTATATCAGGCAGAAACGAAACTGAATGATGAATTAGCATTTCGATTAAAAATGGAACCTTCAGAGGTAAGTCCTTTTATTGCGAAATTTCTTGAAGAATCAATAAAATAAAATCTGCGAGAGCAGGTTTTATTTTATTTAAGGACAAGCTTTGTTGAAACGAGTAATTTTTTTCCATTATAACGTTTTCTAACAGTATGGTAGAGTGTAGTTAAGGATAAAAGAAGAATATATAATAAAGGCTCATATACCACTAAAAAATTCCTATCTATATTTATGGAAGTGTTTTATAGTGTGAAAACGGCGTAATAGGAAAAGATGATTTAAAACTAAATAATGTGATACAATGAATAAAAAGTGAATAAGATAAATTTTAAAAGGCAAAGGAGTGAAGTGAATATGATAAAAATTCTATTTGTGTGTCATGGCAATATATGCAGATCACCAATGGCAGAGTTTGTGTTTAAAGATATGATTAAAAAACAAGGGATAGAGAATGAGTTTTATGTTGCTTCGGCAGCAACTAGCAGAGAAGAAATAGGGAATCCAGTACACTATGGCACACGGCAAAAATTAGCCAGTTATCATATTTCTACGACAGGGAAAACAGCAGTACAGATGAGCAAGCAGGACTATGATGCGTATGATTATTTAATTGGTATGGAAAGTGTGAATATAAGAAATATGCTTAAAATTGTAAAAGCAGATCCACAAGCTAAAATACATCGCTTGCTTGATTATACAAAAAATCCTAGAGATATAGATGATCCATGGTATACAGGAAACTTTGATAAAACATATGATGATATTAAAGAAGGTTGTTTTGCTTTGTTGGCAAAGATAAGAAGTGAAAAGGATAAATAAAGCTCTTGTTTAAGCAAGGGTTTTTATCATTATAAAAGTTATAATTAGAAAGAGATAATGTAAGAATTAAATTAGAAAGAATAGATAAGTCATGTTATAATAAGGAAGTTGATTTAAGGAGAAAAAAGTATGGCAGATAAGAAGTACACACCGATGATGATGCAATATTTAGAAGTGAAAAAAGACTTGCAGGATTGCATTGTTTTTTATCGTCTTGGCGATTTTTATGAGATGTTTTTTGAAGATGCAACAACGGCATCTAATGAACTTGATCTTGTATTAACAGGAAGAAATGCAGGAGTTGAAGAAAAAGTAGCTATGTGTGGGATTCCTTATCATGCAGCCAGTGGATATATTCAACGATTAACACAAAAAGGGTATAAAGTTGCTATTGTTGAACAACTAGAAGATGCTTGTGCAGGAAAAATTGTGAAACGTGATGTTGTTAAAATCGTTACACCAGGAACGATTATGGAAGAAGTAAGTGATGAAAAGGATACTGTTTACATTGCAGCAATTAGTGATTATCAATATGGCTTTGCCATCTCTTTTTGTGAGATGACTTGTGGAGAAGTAAGTGCTAAATGCATTGAACATAAAAAAGAGGAATTACAAAAAACACTACTTTCTATGAATATTAGAGAGGTTGTTGTTAGCGAACAATTCGATAAAAAATATAGCAAGGTGATCGAGGATTTAGGGCGTATTACAATCTCTCATTTTGAGGAGTGTACTTTGAAAAAAGAGTATGCAAAGTTAGTGGAAGAAGTGGAAGATCATCGTATTTTAGAAAGTTTTGCACGATTGACAAACTATTTAGATCATACACAAAAAAGAAGTATGGCACATTTAGGAAAACTAGAGATCATGGAGGAAGATGCATCATTACAGATGGATTTTTCGACAAAACAAAATTTAGAATTAGTGAGTACACTGCGAACAAATTCTAAATCACAAACCTTGTGGGATTTTTTAGATGAAGCGAAAAGTTCTATGGGTAGTCGTATGTTAAAGAAGTGGATTTTATATCCGTTAATTGATAAAGATAAGATTAATGAACGTTTAGATGTAATTGAATATTTGAATTTTAACTTTATTTTAAAAGATGAATTAAAAGAATATTTATCTCATGTTTATGATTTAGAAAGACTGAGTGCAAGAATTGCTTATGGTAGTGCGACACCTAGAGATATATTGCGTTTAGTATCGACGTTAAAATATGCACCGATGATTGTCGATGTTTTTAGAGATTGTAACGCTTATGAAGAATTTCATCGTGTGGACACATGTCATGCTTTATATGAAAAGATTGAAGATATTATTGTAGAAAATCCTCCGATGAATTTAAAAGAGGGTGGTGTCTTTAAAGAAGGGTATCATCAAGAATTAGATGCTTGTCGTAAATTAAAAGATTCAGGACGTGATTTCATTTTAGCGTTAGAAGCAAGAGAAAAAGAAAGAACAGGAATCAGTTCTTTAAAGGTGGGGTATAATCGTATTTTTGGTTATTATATTGAAGTAAGAAAAGCGAATATTGATAAAATTAAAGATGAATTTCAATATGAACGTAAGCAGACGTTGGCAAATGCAGAACGATTTGTAACCGCTGAATTAAAAGAACAAGAAGAAGCAATCTTACATGCACAAGAGAAAGCGATACGCTTAGAAAATGAATTGTATAATGCTTTGTTAGAGGAAATGAAAGTGTATCTTCCTAAGTTGCATGATCTTGCAAAAGTATTAGCTAGTATGGACGCATTATATGCATTAAGTGTTGTTTCTAATGGAAAAAATTATGTACGACCTACGTTCCATGAAGATGCAACATTACAAATTATTGAGGCAAGACACCCGATATTAGATGCGATGATGAAAGTAAAAGGATATGTTGCTAATTCTTTAACGATGAATGAAGAAGATCAAATTATGATGATTACTGGTCCTAATATGGGTGGTAAATCAACATACATGCGACAAACAGCTTTAATTGTGATTATGGCACAAATTGGTTGTTTTGTCCCTGCACAAAAAGTAGATATGCCAGTTTTTGATAAAATCTTTACAAGAATAGGTGCGAGTGATGATATTATGAGTGGGCAATCCACATTTATGGTAGAAATGATGGAAGCTAATTATGCACTACAAAATGCAAGCGATCATTCTTTGATTTTATTTGATGAAATTGGACGTGGAACATCTACCTATGATGGAATGTCATTAGCACAAGCAATGTTAGAATATATTCATGAACATACAAAAGCAAAGACATTGTTTTCTACTCATTATCATGAATTAACAACATTAGAAGAAAGGTATACAGGAATTAAAAACTTGCATGTGGAAGTAGAGGAGCAAGATGATAATGTTACTTTCTTATATCGTATTAAAGAGGGAAAGGCAGACAAGTCTTATGGGATCAATGTTGCTCGCTTGGCAAAACTACCAGAAAATGTATTAGCAAGAGCACAGCAGATATTAAATCATATTCAAAAAGAGGAATTAGATTTAAATGTTGAATATGTAGAAACACCAGTAGAAATTATAAAAGAGAATCCTAATGAAAAAGAAGTATTAGCAATACTTAAACAAGTAGATATTAATCAAATGACACCGATGAACGCTTTACAGTTGATTAATGAATTAAAAGGGAAAATGAATCAGTAGTATCCATTGCGATACTGCTTTTCTTTTTACTCTGTATGCGTTATAATGAGTATAGAATAAGAAAGATAAGAATAATAAGAAAAATAGAAGGAGGGAATATAATGGACTATGAAGATTTAGAAATGAGAGAAATATATCAAGAGAGTTTGCACCCCAAAGGATATAGTGAAGATAGTAAATATGGGAAGTATCAAAAACAAAATGGAAAAGAAAAGGATACTTTAAAAAGGAATCCATTTAAACAAGATGTGCATAAAAATGTAGAGCGATATAGCCAGCGAGTAAGAAATAATACTCAGTATGTAAGCACCAAAGATACAACCGTTCGCATCATGACGCTTATAGGTATTTTTGCGTTAATTTTTGTTTTTGTGATTTTACCACTTTTAATGGATAACATGAAATAAAATAAGACAAAAAAGAGTTTAGACACTCTTTTTATTTGGTAAAAATATTCTTGTAAGAATCTAAATTGTTATTTTGTGTGTAATGAAATATAATAAAGTAGAAAATAAAAATAACTAGGAGAAGTAAATAATGGCAAAAATACAACGATTAGATGCCCATTTAATGAATATGATTGCTGCTGGAGAAGTGGTAGAAAGACCGATGGGTGTCGTTAAGGAATTAATAGAAAATGCAATTGATGCCCATGCTCATAATATTGAAATTCATATTAAAGAGGGTGGGCTTAGTGAAATCATGATCATTGATGATGGAGAAGGAATGAGTGCAGCTGATGCAAGCATGGCATTTGAACGTCATGCAACAAGTAAAATTCATGAAATGAATGATTTGTGGAAGATTAATACAATGGGTTTTCGAGGAGAAGCATTACCTTCTATTGCCTCTGTGGCAAATGTTCATTTAAAAACAAATGATGGAGTAGAAGCGAGCGAGGTTGAAATACAGTATGGGACGTTAACAAAAGCAGGATTTGTAGGGACACCCAAAGGAACACAAATTATTGTGAAAAATTTATTTCAAAAAACACCAGCTCGATTAAAACATCTAAAAACACCACAATACGAATTTTCATTAATTAGTGATGTAGTTCAAAAGTTTGCTTTAGCACATAGTGAGATTGCGTTTACACTAACGCATGATGGACGTTCAGTGTTTAATAGTAAAGGAAAGGGTAATTTATTAGAAGTAATTATGGAAATTTATGGACGTGAAGTAGCAAAAGCAGCAATCCCTATTCGTGCATCTGATACGGATTATGTACTAAAAGGATATGCTATTCAGCCTTCACAAAATAGGGCAAGTAAATACTATATGCTATGTTATATTAATGATCGTATGATTCGCTCTTATCGTTTACAAAAAGCTATCATTGACGCATATGCACCCTATTTACCAAAGGATCGCTTTCCTATTGTTGTATTAGATATTAAGATGGATCCTAAGTTAGTAGATGTTAATGTACACCCTAGTAAGTGGGAAGTACGTTTATCAAAGGAAAAACAGTTAGAGAAATTAATTAAAGATAGTATTGGTGATGTTTTAACAAATAAACTTTCTGTGAGTAAAGTAGAAAGAATGGATCAAAGTAAGCAAGAGGTTGTTGAACCAGTGCGTTTCGATTTTTCTTATACACCAAATAAACAAGCAGGTGTGTATCAAGAAAATAGCGAAGTGAATAAAATTACACAAGAGATTAGAGAAGAATTTGCTAGTTATCAAAGTAAGAGTGAGAAGAAAACGGATACACCTATGCGTGATGAACAAAAAAGTATGCAAGAGGAAATAGTACAAAAAAGCGTGGAAGAATATAATGAAGAAATAAAACTAATCACAAAAGAGCCACAAAGCACGCAAGAAAAAACAGATGAGGAAGTATTTATTTCTAGTATGAGTGTGAATCCTTCTTTTCCTTATATGGAAGTCATAGGACAATTAAAAGGTTGTTATATCTTGGCACAAGGAGAAAATGGATTATATATTATTGATCAACATGCAGCACAGGAAAGGTATCACTATGAAGTCATACAAGAAATGGTATTACAAGGGGTAAAGGATTCACAACCACTACTTGTTCCTTTAACGATTGAATCTAGTATGGGTGCAGTTGCTCAGATTGATGATATTAATGCATTATTAAATCAAGTAGGGATTGTTTTAGAAGCGTTTGGAAATCATACTTTTATTATTCGTGAATTACCTATTTGGATGAATGATATAGAGGAAGAAAAATTCATTCAGGATATGATTGATTTTTACTTAAAAAATAATGAAATCAGTTTAGAAATGCTAAGAAAACATACGATTGCAACAATGGCTTGTCATTCTTCCATTCGTTTTAATCGTAATCTTTCAATGGAGGAGATGAAACAGGTAGTAGAGGATTTAAAGAAATGTAAACAACCGTTTCATTGTCCACATGGGCGACCTACCTTTATTGAAATGACAGTAAAGGAATTAGAAAAGGAATTTTATCGGGTGAAATAATGGATAAATTAATTGTATTAGTAGGACCAACAGGGGTAGGTAAGACAAAATTAAGTGTCGATATAGCAAAGCGTTTTAATGGTGAGATTATAAGTGGAGATGCTTTTCAGTGTTATAAAGAAATGAGTATTGGTAGTGCTAAAATTAAGGAAGAAGAAAAGGAAGGGATTCCTCATTATTTAGTGGATTATCTTTCTTATAAAGAAGAATATAATGTGAAACAATTTCAAGAGCAAGGAAGAGCCTATATAAAAGACATCATTGCTCGTCATAAAGTACCAATCATTTGTGGAGGAACAGGACTTTATATTAAAGCGTTGCTTTATGATTATTTGTTTGAGGAGGAGAGTGTAGATCAAGCCTATTTAGAAGTGTTGCAACAAAAGGATAATGATACTCTTTATGAGATGTTAAAGAAAATAGATGCAAAAGCAACAATGACGATTCATAAAAATAATCGTAAACGTGTGATTCGTGCATTGATGATGGCACATGCTGGCAGTAAAAAAAGTGAGCGTTTAGAAAAACAAACACATACGATGTTGTATGATGCCTATATTGTTGGTTTAACAATGGAGCGTGAACTTTTATATAAGCGTATTAATGAGCGAGTTTTCATGATGATGGAAGAAGGCTTAGAACAAGAAATTAAGCAACTTGTTCATGAAGAAAGTGATTTTTCTTTACAGAGTATGCGAGGGATTGGCTATAAAGAATGGGTAGCATATTATCGTAATGAGGCAACATTAGAAGAAACGATTGCACTGATTCAAAAAAATTCAAGAAACTTCGCAAAACGACAATATACTTGGTTTAAAAACCAAATGAATGTCCATTGGTATGACGTTAGTGAAGAAAGTGAAAAGGATAAAATCATGAAAGATATAGAAGTATTCTTAGGGGGACAAGATGAACGTTAAGGTTAGTAATATGTGCATGATTAGAGATGGAGAGAGTGTATTAGTACAAGAGCGTACGAAAAACGATTGGCCTGGTATTACTTTTCCTGGTGGTAAATTAGAGAATGATGAGAGTATTTATGCATCATGTGTTCGAGAAGTTAAGGAAGAAACAGGCTTAGATGTTTCAAAGTTAATGTTAAAAGGAATCATTCATTATGAATTAAAAGATAAACAGGAACGTTGGTTAATTTATTTGTATGAAACACATTCATTTAGTGGTGAAATTGAAGTTTCTGATAAAGAAGATGAAGTATACTGGATAAATTATGCAGATTTAAAGACAGCTAATTTGTCCACGGATTTAGATGTTTATTTAAAGGTATATGAAGATGACACAATAAATGAGGCTCATGCTTATTGGCATAAGAAAACTTCTAGCGATTTTACATTTTATTAGGATAGGTTGTAGCAATACAACCTTTTTTAGTTGTATAGATAAAATCAGTTCTAAATATAGAAAAATTAGCCAATATAATGAAATTATTTATCATTTTTTAGTATTTTTTGAAATTTTGGCATATAAGAGATTGAGGGGCTCATGTTTAATGATGTAAGTCCCTAGAATAGAGGTAGAAGTAATGCCTCAAGGTATTAGCACCGACAGCTTTAACATGGCAGAGAATTGCATTCAAGTAGGCATATTTCTATTTTTGGTTCAAACAGATGTATTTAGAAGTATTAACGTTAATCGTCATACTTTTGATCATCAAAGAATTAAAGAAGTAACATAGAAATCGTGCTGAAAGAATGCAAAAAAGGAGTAGTTCGAGCTACTCCTTTTCTGTTGGCATATTTCTATGCTTGGTTCATTTATATTATATGCAATTAAATGCATATAATCAAGACAATCTGAAAAAGCTTGCCTTTTTTGTCTAATCTAAAAAATGATAAGTAAAAGATAGGAACAAGCTGATATTTTAAAAATAACAGATATGAATATTGTGCAAGTATAGTAAAAATAAAATTTTCTTATAAATTTTTAACAATTTTTGAAATTTTGGCATATAAGAGATTGAGGGGCTTTCATGATTAGTGATGTAAGTCCCTAGAATAGAGGTAGAAGTAATGCCTCAAAGTATTGGCACCGATAGCTTTAACATGGCAGAACGTATTCAAGTAGCAATATTCTTAAGAGTTAACTATGATGTATACAGAAGCATTAATATTGATTGTTATACTTTTGATTATCAAAGAATTAAAGAAGTAACATAAGAATATTGTCGAAAGAATACGAAAAAAAAGGAGTAGACACCAACTACTCCTTTTCTGTAGCATGTTCTTATGCGTTAACCACTATTATTATATGCAACTAAGTGCAAAAAATCAAGGTATTCTAAAAAATATATGTGAAAAAATCGTTCCAGTATTTTAAAAACAGCAGATATGAATATTTTGTAAGTATAGTAAAAATAAAATTTTCTTATAAATTTTTAACAATTTTTGAAATTTTGGCATATAAGAGATTGAGGGGCTTTCATGTTTAATGATGTAAGTCCCTAGAATAGAGGTAGAAGTAATGCCTCAAGGTATCAGCATCGACAGCTTTAACATGGCAGAACGTAAATTAGTAGGCATATCTCATTTGTCTTTTGATAATGTTGCTAGACATAGTAGCAGTTATCGTTTTAATTCTCTTTATCAGAGAATTGAAGTAACATGAGTATATGCCGAAAATTTGCGAGAAAAAAGAGAGGATTGCACTCCTCTCTTTTCTGTTGGCATATCCCAACGTCTTTTGACATTATTATTATATGCAATTAAATGCATATAATCAAGACAAACTGAAAAAGCTTGTCTTTTTTGTCTAATCTAAAAAATGATAAGTAAAAGATAGGAACAAGCTGATATTTTAAAAACAACAGATATGAATATTGTGCAAGTATAGTAAAAATAAAATTTTCTTATAAATTTTTAACAATTTATGAAATTTTGGCATATAAGAGATTGAGGGGCTTTCATGTGAATGATGTAAGTTCCTAGAATAGAGGTAGAAGTAATGCTTTAAGGGATCAGCAGTGATAGCTGTAACATAGCAGAACGTAAATTAGTAGGCACATCTCGTTTGTCTTTTGATAATGTTGCTAGAAATAGTAGCATTTGACATTTTGATGTTCTTTACCAGAGAAATGAAGTAACATAGCTATATATGTTGCTAAATTTGGCAACAAACAGTATAATGGTGTTGAGGTGATACTATGAAAACAAATATCAGTGCAGAAGTACTAGAGTCTATTGTCCCTATTTCTGATTTAAACAGAGGTGGGGCAGCAAAGGTTATTGATACAATAACTGATCAAAACAGTGAAAGAATTATTGTTAGAAATAATAAACCAGTTGCTATTCTAATGAATGTTGATAGATATTTGAATTTGCTTCATATGGAAGATGGTGAATTGAAAATTTATTCGCATTCAGAAATTAAAAGTATGTTAAAGCAGTTTTGTATAAATAATAAAACTTATGGTGAAGCAATTAATGAAGTTTATTTATTTGGTTCTTATGCAAGAGGAGATGCTACTTTTACATCAGATATTGATTTATTAATTGATATTAATAAAGAAAAAATCAATTCCAATGTAAAAAATATAGAATTAATGAATTTGCATAAAGTATTAACTGATTACTTTAATAAATCTGTAGATATTATTTATACAACATATATACCTGAAAAATTAAAAAATAATATTGAGGAGGATAAGGTTAAAATTTATGGCTAAAAGAACAGAGCAAGAAATATTAACTGAAATTAATTGTTTTATTATGGAAATGAAAGATTTAATATTTGAGTATAAGACATTTGAAGCCTTTCGTGAAAATAGAAAAGCACAGCATTCTTTATCTATGTTGTTTATAGCAATAGGGGAATTGTGTAATAAACTGGCAAATGAATATAAAAATAATTATGATAAAAATATATTGATTTCTGCAATAAGTATGAGAAATTTTTTATCTCATGGTTATTGGGACGTTGACTATCAGATACTTTGGGATACAGCTATTGAAGATATACCAGTACTTGAAGCTATGATTAATCAGAATATAGAATAAAATTGTACCCGCCGCTGTTACAAAATAAAAGCACTTTATGAAATTGTATAGAATACAATGATGGAAGTAAAAAATGGGAAGGTAAAGAATGCGAAAAAAAAAGGAGTAGTCGGAAGCTACTCCTTTTCTGTGGCATATTCTTATGCTCTAACCACTATTATTATATGCAACTAAGTGTAAAAAATCAAGGCATTCTAAAAAAGATATGTGAAAAAAATAGATTTCCTCAAATTTTTTTGAAAATTCCGAAACAACCCTTTTTGTCAAAACAAGTTCCGTTTTTTATAATATAGTGGGAGCCTGTATGCGGAAAGGAGTCTTTATGAATACTACAAGTAAACAATTAACGCAAAAACAAAGATATCAAATTGAAGTTATGTTAAACGAGAGATGTTCTCTATCAGACA
>SAAR01000851.1 GCA_009916335.1 Erysipelotrichia bacterium
ATTTTGGAGAGTCGATCAAGAGCCTTACAAGTGCTTAACCACCTTGTCTTCACAATTCTTGTTGGAATATTAAATTCAAAACATTATCCATCATTATCCTTCAACAAATTATTTAATATTCACTTTTAGACAGTAGTTTTATAGAATCAAGTCGAGAATGTGAGCCATACATCTCAATAAACACAAAGGGTCTTTAACTTTTGCTTATAGCCTTTCTTCGTCTGATATTTACCCCTTCAAAACTTTTTTGTCCCCTGTTAATAACGAATAAGCAGCAATATTGACTGCACAATTGTCGCAAGAGAGTCCAATAATAGTTATTCGTTTGGTTTTTAGGTAAATCATTGCTTGTTTTAATTATGCAGCATACCATAGAGCATTTTTAGATTCATTTGTTTCATTTGTTGTTACTAAATCAACAAGAAACACTTCTAACTCAATTTTGACCAGTATAGCAACAACTTCTACACCTAAAGCGGTACTCCATCCATCAAACATCAACACTCCCAGTTCATCATAGTGTTAAATTTGTCAAATTGGTGCTCCTTTAATGTTTCAGACCATAAACAAATGTATTTTTTAATTTCATAGGCGGAAAGTTTTCTTTCAAAGAAGAGTTCCCAGTAGTTTACATAAAGTTAAATGGCAGACTCTTTTCTATACAAAGATAGCAACATCTTTAAGTATATTTTGAGTAGGCAAGCCCATTTATACTTCCTAACTAACTTTTCTTCATTGCTATTTGTATAAATGTTTCCTAAACATCCGATAAGTTCTTCATTTTAATGAATACCTCTGAATGTTGTGCGGCTTGTATTTATTTTTCAATATAATTTATGTAATGACCTTGCAAATCCTAATAATCACCAGAATGAATGGAGTAGGTACATTTATTGATTTAACAGAAATAACGACCAGATGGAGTATCTCTTCTGAACATAGATTTGTGGACATATGTTTTTTATCTTTCAATCAAGTCCTCTTTTGGTATTTTAGCTAATTTTTACTCTGTATTTATAGCATATTGAGTGAAGTGGATACGTTGGGACAAATATAAATGATTTCTATATAAATGACCACTTCTAATTCTGAAATTTTTAATAAATAAGAGTCTTAATTGTCTTTTCACTGAAAATTCATAAGAGCGATTTTGGTCTCGTTTTTTTGCTCTGAATCAGACCACCTAAAACGTTAAGTCAGAGTAGAATCAGAGTAACTTTACTCTGATTTTAGACCCTTAGGTGGTAATAAAGAACGAAAGAATGAGTTATGGGTAAACGATGAATAGATAATCAACTACACTGAAATGATTATAAACGATAAGAAG
>SAAR01000179.1 GCA_009916335.1 Erysipelotrichia bacterium
TTGGCTATTTTTGTTTTCGCACGTTTGCTTTCGACCTCTTCATCTTGATTGGGATTGCTATGTTCTAGTTTATAGAAGCGTTTATAAGTGGTATAACCTCTTAGCACATCTAAAATAAATCCTTCTTCAATGGCTTGGCGCATGGTATAGAGATGAAAAGCTTCGGGCTTATTATCAATGGATGGCGCACGTGTAGGATCAGGCAATACACCAAACATCTCGAGTGTTTTAGCTTTAGGTGTAGCCGTAAAAGCGTAATAACTCAAATTTTTATTATTGGCTCTTGCTTCTAGTGAAGCTACAATCACATCTTCAGCACTAATTTCTACACTTTCCTCCATTTGCTCAGCACTTAAAACCTCTTTGAGTTTTTTAGCACTAGAACCTGTTTGGCTGGAGTGTGCCTCATCGGCAATAATGGCATATTTATTCTCTTTAAGTGACGTTCGTTTTTGTATAGCTTCTAAGACAAAAGGAAATGTTTGAATCGTTGTGATGATGATTTTAGCACCACGCTCAAGCGCATCTGCAAGTTGCGTTGATTTAGACTCATTGGAGCCTTCACGGCTAATGCCTACGATAACACCTTCTTTATGCTCAAAGCTTTGAATTGTCTCCTGAAGTTGACTATCAAGTACCGTTCTATCAGTAATCACAATGACCGAATTAAAGATGGAATTGCCATCTATCCCATGCAAAGACGAGAGCTGATGTGCTAACCAAGCGATAGAATTACTTTTACCACTCCCCGCACTGTGCTGAATCAGATAGTTTTTTCCACTCCCATTCGTCTTTGTGTCAGCTAAGAGTTTTTTTACAACATCAAGCTGATGGTAACGAGGGAATATAAGCGTTTCGGATTTATATTTATGCCCCTGATGGTCTTCTTTTTCTTCAACTTTAAGATGAACATAACGATTTAAGATACCAAGCAATGTCTCTTTTTCTAAGATCTCTTCCCAAAGATAAGAAGTTGCATAACCATTTTTGTTTGGAGGATTACCAGCGCTGCCATCTGCTCTACCTTTATTAAATGGCAAGAAAAATGTCTTTTTACCCGCTAGTTTGGTTGCCATATAGACTTCATCGGTACTGACTGCAAAATGAACAATGGCTCTTTTTTTAAACTCAAGTAACGGCTCACCCTTAGGCTCTCTATCGTTTTTGTATTGCCATATCGCATCTTGAACATTCTGGGTGAAATCTGTTTTTAGCTCTAAAGTAGCGATGGGGATTCCATTGACAAATAAAACAAGATCTATACTGTTTTGATTTAATTTGGAGTAGTACACTTGCCTAACAACACGCAAGATATTAGCATCATAACGCTTTTGGGTATCAGGGTTAAAGAGTTCTGGTTTAAATTGACATAGTTTAAATTTTGAGCCTATGTATTTTATCTCATGGCGGAGATAATGAAGGCTTCCTTGAGTATCTAGCTCTTTTGCAACAAACTTGAGCAACACATCGTCTGTCTTAGCGCTTTCGCGTTTGAGCATTTTTTCATAAGCTTCAGGCTGAGTCGATTTGATATATGTTAAAAGGTCTTCTGGATAGAGTGCTAGGTCTTCGTCATAGCCTTGGCTTGTACCCTCAATCCATCCATTAGAGGTAAGATAGTCTACTATCTCGGTTTCAAATACATTTTCTTTGTGTTTGTCTAGTATGCTCATTCTCCAACCTTGTCTAAACCTTGTCTAAACCTTGTCTAAACCTTGTCTAAATTATCGTCTAGCTTGTCTAAATCACTTTTCTTTTAATACCCAAAATCCAGTTTGCGTAGAGCCTATTAATTCGATAGTTTGTTCTTTTTTTGACATAGCATAAAGGATATTTCTTATTTTATTTTGCTTTTGCTTTTCGTCTAGGACATCAGAAAGCTTGTCTAAAAGTAAATTAACTATATCTTTTTTTCGTGCTTTTTTGAACTTTGTTAAATAATCAATAATCAACGACTTATAGTGGATATCATCAAGCCCTTTGTTCTTGATATATTCTGCTTTTAAATCAGTTACCTCTGCAATACTTGATGAAATAATATAGTTAGGTTTACGACCTTCAATTAGGTTTAATTTTCTTAATTTATGTGCAATATCATCTGCAATTGTCAAGTGCTTTTGAACTCTATCAAGAGCAATCACCGTTGGTATATCAAGATCCTTTTTTTCTAAAAGCAAGAGAGAATAGTTTTCATCAATGGTATGCCCAAATATTTCAAGGACAACATTATGAGATGTTGATTTACTGTAATCTGGCAATGGAAAATATCGATTTTTTTGCTCTATCGCCATCGTGTGTATTCCATAGCCCATCGTATCTATCATGCCAAGTTCAACCATAGCATGTGCTAACCAAGGATTTCTATATCGTTTAGGAGTTTTTTCTCCTGTAAAATAATCTTCTGCATTTCCCTCAAAAAATCCACCAGCATTATCAAAGATCAATTTATCGATCTTTTCAGTAACGATAATGCGTGCATTTTGCGTGTAATCTTGATGTGCCAAACAATTGTGTAACGCTTCTAAAATAACTCTACTATCGTATTTCATTACTTCAGTAGCTAAAAGTTGATTTTTAGGAAAAAGTTTTTGTTTTATGTTGCGTATTTGTTTGTAAACAGCCGTTGTATTGAGCAAAAAGGGTGGATTAAAATGCTCATATGTTTTTTCTTCAGTATCTAACTTCCAAGTAATTTGTGCGGGATGTGGAGATAATTTATGTTGGGACAATTCATTGCCAAGCAGTAACAAAGTAGCTCTTGTCAGTTTGCCATCAATGGTGAGTTTTGCTTTATCTAAAAAGTGTTCATCGCTCCATTGATCAATTTGAGCATAAAAAGATGCCCTTGTGTGTTTTTCTTTAAATTTTTCTCTCGCTATTTTTAATGCTTCTTCATCCAAATCTTTGAGTGTAGCCTCATGTACGATAACAGCAGTCCAATCTTCAATACCTGGGCCTTGCTTTCTTATTCTTTCTAGTTCTTCTATATTTAATGCGGATAAGGATTCACCATTTCTACCATAATAATGCCCATCAAAACTCATAGGGATACCTCTAGGTGTTGCTGGTATCTCAAATAAAAGAACCCTTTTGTTTTGATAGAAAACTTCATGAATATCAATAAAGGTAATATTGTTAATGGTCTTCTTAGACAATTCTTCTTTTAAACTATCGAGGCTTTTTTGCGTAGGTCTGTAATGCGTTCCTACAACTTCTTTTTGGTCATTGACACCAAAAACAAGCCAAGCATTATTTTTCTCTTTGAGGTTCGCTTCGTTTGAAAGTGCTGAAAAATACTTTCCAAGTTTAGTAAAATCAAAATCATTTTTAGCTTCTTTAAACTCTATGATTTCATTTTCATTGCTTTGAAGCAAACTTGATAATATATGAAGTAATGTTTCTGTAGCCATGTATTTATCCCTCTATGTTCATTTTAGCTTCTTAATATCATTTGCCAGTTCTTTTTGCTTTGTATTTTTCATACTCGCACGACATCTCTTTCACCTTTGGTTTGAACTGTTCGGAATTTCCGAACAGTTGCTTTTGTATCCAGCACACTCTCTCACATCAATTTTACCTGTAACTACTGCACTGATTAGTGCTGTTCGTCGCTCTTTTAGGAGTTCTATAGCTTTTTCAGCTTTTGAAATAAGGGTGTCTATTTTACATGTAGCGTTGTCCAAATAGTTTGCTATTTGTTGTTGCTCTATCTCAGGAACTATTACTAGATCAACTTGTGAAAAATTCTCAAATCTAAGGGCTTGCCCATCCCTTACTAAGTTAGAAGTACTTTGTAATGCCTGAATATAAGTAATACTTTTAAATAAATATTTAAAATAATCATGTATTACATGCTTAATGGGAATTAGTCCAATATATGCTGAACTAACACTTCCTGAGTATTTACATAATTCTAATCCACCTTGAAAACTTCTCATACTTATTACAAAATCTCCAGCCTCAACGTGTTTTAAAATTTCACTTCCAGTAAGTACTAAAGTAACTTTTCTTCCTTCAAGTTCCATAAACTCTTTTTGATATATAACACCATGTTTTTGTGAAGCTGTTAATTGTTCATCGTCATTTCTAGCTTTTTCTTTTCTGTCTTTAAAAAGTCTTCTACTTTGAACTACTCCCCAATGCTCAGGTATTTCACCAAGCCACTCAACACCACTATCTTTCATTTTGACATGTGGATTTAGCCCTTTAGTCACCGTATGAGAAATAAGCGCTTGTCGCTTTTCTTTGAGCAGTGAGATAAGGTTTTGTTGTTTTTGAATCAGCGTATCTATTTTACATGTAGAGTTATCTAGGAAATTTGCGATGGATTGCTGTTCCAACAACGAAGGAAAAGACCAATATTCTGATAGGTATTGATTACTGTCAAGATTTTGGATACCAGTTGTTTGTTTAATTGACATAAAATTAACTCTTTTTGCATAAAGATGAGCAAAAGAATAAGTTAAATATCTTGGATTAAAATCTTTTCTACATGTCATTTTTGCTACAAAATTGGATGTAACAGCTAGAAAATCTTTATTAAAACTAACAACAGTACCAACAAGTTGATTTTCTCCACCTCCAGATTTTTCTATCAATAAATCATTCTGTTTCAGTAACCTATTGCATCTATCTTTTTCTTCAATTGCTCTATATGTGAGTTTTTCTTCTGAAATAGTAAAATTGTCTCTATTAAAATCAGAAACTCGTATTACTATTAGATCATTTATACCGTTAGGTTCTTCACCCCAAATACCATTAGAACAACCATCAATAGATCTTTTGATTTGAAAAATACTCCAATGCTCTGGAACTTCTCCAAGCCACTCAACACCACTATCCTTATACTTTGGATAAGATCTATATCGACTCACGAATGTACCTCTTGTAAAAGTTCCATTATCTCTTTTGTAAGAGCATCAAGTTCACTATCGATCTCTTGAAGGCTTCGTGGTGGCGTGTATTCATAAAAATGTCGATTGAAAGGTATCTCATAGCCGACTATACCTATCTTGCCATCTTTGGCATCACAGTGTTTTTTATCTTCACTAATAAAAGCATCGCTTACATGTGGGAGCACTTCTCTTTTAAAATAAGCTTTGATATCTTCACTCAAAGGTACATTTTCATTATCTCTGGCATTGGTATCTATTTTTGGTTTGCCGTTGACAAGGATGACTTTTCCATTTTCATCTTTTAAAGGTCGCTCTACCGTAATGCGTCTGTACCCAAAATCGGTTGTGTTAAATATCTTAGAGACTTTACTCTCTTTAAACTCACCATAGATTTTTACTATTTCATTGATTTGCTCATCACTCAGTTGCTTGCGTTTACTGCCCAATGATTTACGCATAAGCTCACCCATACTCGAAGCATTAATGAGCTGAACTTTATTTTTTCGATGGCCTTCTTTATGGTTTGAAAGTATCCAGATGTAAGTGCTAATGCCTGTGTTAAAAAACATATCGGTTGGCATAGCAACAATGGCTTCAAGAAGGTCATTTTCTAAAATATAACGGCGTATCTCACTCTCGCCACTTCCAGCATTGCCTGTAAATAAAGGAGAGCCGTTCAAGATGATGCCTATGCGACTTCCACCTTCTTCTTTAGGCCTCATCTTAGAAATCAGGTGTAGCAAAAATAACAATGATCCATCACTAACCCTTGGAAGTCCTGGTCCAAATCTTCCTGCATAGCCTTTTTGGATATGCTCATCGGTAACGACTTTTTGAACCTTTTTCCACTCCACTCCGAATGGAGGATTGGAGAGCATATAGTCAAATTTTTGATGAGGGAGTTGGTCATCACTGAGGGTATTTCCGTACTTGATATTAGAAACATCTTGTCCTTTTATCATCATATCGGCTTTACAGATGGCGTAACTCTCAGGATTTAACTCTTGTCCAAACGTAACAAGCGTTGCATCAGGGTTTAACTCATGGATATATTCACTACCACTGGAGAGAAATCCTCCTGTGCCTGCTGTTGGGTCATAAAGACTTCGCACCACACCTGATTTTGTAAGAAGTGCATCATCTAATGTAAAAAGAAGTGATGTGGTAAGCCTGACAATATCTCTTGGAGTAAAGTGCTCACCGGCTGTTTCATTGGAAGCTTCTGAAAATTTTCGAATAAGCTCTTCAAACATCAATCCCATTTCATGATTGGAGACACTCTCTGGAGATAAGTCAAATGTGCAGAACTTTTCTACAATAAGATACAAAAGATTGTTTTCATTGAGTTTTTCAATCAGTTTAATAAATTCGTATTTTTCAAATATCTCTCTAGCATTGGCACTAAAATTATTGATGTAGCTTTCAAGATTGTCAGCGATATTGTTAGGGTCTGCTAAGAGCTTTTGGAGTGTAAAAGTGGATGTGTTATAAAAACTATTGTTGGATTTACGTATCAAAAACTGCTCAAGAGGTATGCCTAAATTTTTACGCGCTTCATATTCTGCAATGACTGAATCTCTGGTTGCATCCAAAACACATTCAAGACGACGAAGAAGTGTAAAAGGCAGAATGACTCTTCCATAATCAGATTGCTTATAGTCTCCTCTTAAAAGATCGGCGGTACTCCAAATAAGTGCTGATATGCTCATAATACTTCTTTCCAAAAAAAATTAAAATATAGTTTATCGTTTGAAGAGTTAGAGAAGGCTTTTTTGAGTTTCTAACCTACAAGACTATGTACTTGAAGAAGGATGCTTTTAATGAATTAGTTGGCATCCCTATGATCTGTTGTAAAATATCTTCATATTTAATTCTTACTTACGACCTTTACGAGTTTGACTCAAGGCACTGCCAGCTAATGATTTGCATGTTTTGCTTGAAGAAGCACTTTTAAGTACTTTTGATGCTTTTGATGCAACACTTGTTGATGTTTGCTTTTTATTTGCCATTTTTCCTCCTCCTATAATATAAAAACCAAATCAATCACCCAAAAGGGATAGATTTGGAATGGGTTTGTGTGATAGTATAAAGACGGTTGATGTAGTCGCTTTAT